>NZ_CP191849.1:0-175000 GCF_050956135.1 Actinoplanes sp. CA-131856
GTGGCCGATCAGGTCGACCTGAGCGGTGTGTGGAAGGCGACGCTGGATGAACTGGCCGACGAGATCTCGTCGCGGCAGCAGCGTGCCTATCTGCAGCTGACCCAGCTGCGCGCCATCGTCGAGGACACGGCTCTGCTGGCCGTACCGGACGCCTTCACCCGCGACGTCATCGAGTCCCGCCTGCGCCCCGCGATCACCGAGGCGCTGAGCCGCCGTCTCAACCGGCCCATCCAGGTCGCCGTCACCGTGAAGCCCCCGGAGGACGGCACCGGCATGCCCGGCAAGGTGTACGGCACCCCGGTCGAGGCCCAGCCGGAGGAGCCGGAGCCTCAGCCCCGGCACTACGCCGACCCGCCTCGCCAGCCCGAGCAGCCGGCCTACGACCCGTACCCGCCACCCGGCTCGGCCCAGCGTCCTCCGGCCGGCGGTTACCCGCGCAACGTCCCTGTCGCCCGCGGCGGACAGGAGGCCTTGTTCGCCGACCCGCTGCCCCCGCCGCCGGAGAAGCCGGAACCGAACGAGCCGCCGCCGGCCCGCCAGCCGCAGCTGCGCGACAACCAGCCGCCGTTCGGCCCCGACCGCGACGACACGCTCCAGATGCGCGGCGGCGACAACGGCCCCGGCCGCGCCCAGCCCGACATCCGTCCGTCGAGCAACCCGCGCGGCACGAACGACGGCAACCGTCTCAACCCGAAATACATGTTCGAGACGTTCGTCATCGGCTCGTCCAACCGCTTCGCGCACGCGGCCGCCGTGGCCGTCGCCGAGTCACCCGCGAAGGCGTACAACCCGCTCTTCATCTATGGCAGTTCCGGTCTCGGCAAGACCCATCTGCTGCACGCCATCGGTCACTACGCGACCACCCTCGGCCATGCGCGCAGCGTGCGATACGTCTCCACCGAGGAATTCACCAACGACTTCATCAACAGCCTGCGTGACGACAAGACCCAGGCGTTCCAGCGGCGCTACCGCGACGTCGACATCCTGCTGATCGACGACATCCAGTTCCTGGAAAATCGCGAGCGCACGCAGGAGGAGTTCTTCCACACCTTCAACACGCTGCACAACGCCAACAAGCAGATCGTCATCAGCTCGGACCGTTCGCCGCGCCAGCTGGCGACGCTCGAGGACCGCATGCGCACCCGCTTCGAGTGGGGCCTGCTGGCCGACATCCAGCCGCCCGACCTGGAGACGCGTATCGCGATCCTCCAGAAGAAGGCCGCGCAGGAGCGCATGTACGCGCCCGACGACGTGCTGGAGTTCATCGCCTCCCGCGTCTCGAACTCGATCCGCGAGCTCGAGGGCGCCCTCATCCGGGTCACCGCCTTCGCCAGCCTCACGCGAAGCCCGGTCCAGCTGGCCCTGGCCGAAGAGGTCCTCCGCGACTTCATGCCCGACGGCGCCGGCCCCGAGATCACCGCCGACCAGATCATGGTCTCCACCGCCGACTACTTCGGCGTCAGCCTCGAGGACCTGCGCGGCCATTCCCGAAGCCGCGTCCTGGTCAACGCCCGCCAGGTAGCCATGTACCTCTGCCGCGAGCTCACCGACCTCTCACTACCGCGCATCGGACAGGCTTTCGGCGGCCGCGACCACACCACGGTCATGCACGCCGACCGCAAGATCCGCCAGCACATGGCCGAGCGGCGCTCTCTCTACAACCAGATCGCCGAACTGACCAACCGCATCAAACAAAACACCTGATCCACTTCAGCGGTACGGATCCGCCTGTCCACAACCACAGGCACACAGCCCCGCCCGTAACAGCCCGGCCAGTCGGTGGTCACGCCCGCGATGCGCCGCCGGGCTGAGCTGCCGTACCCCAGCTCAAACCACAAAGCGGTCGTCCACAGCCCTGGACACCACAACTTCCTCGGCCCGCCACCGCGCGGAAGTCTCAACACTCCACAAGGCGAACCGTCCGCAAGCCACCGGCACCGAGGCGCCCGACTCGGCCATCCAGAGCCCTGCCCGTCCGCGCCGCATCTCCGACCACCGCGTTCACTCAGCCGAAGCCACGCAGCCCGCCCACAGCCACGCCACTCGACCCACACCGCCCGACTCACACCCCCCGACTCACACCGCCTGACTCACACCGCCGAAGCCACGCCGTCAGAGTCGTACCGCCCGAGCCGCGCCGCCCGAGTCGCACCGCCCCGAGCCGCGCCGTCAGAGTCGCACCGCCCCGAGCCACGCCGCCCGAATAACGCCGCCCCGAGCCACGCCGTCAGAGTCACGCCGCCCGACTCACGCCGTCAAAGCCACACCGCCCGAGCCACACCGCCCGGATCACGCCGCCCGGCCGCCAGGCTGCTGCTGCTTCCCGGCGCCAGCGCGATGGTGCGCGACGCCGCGTCGCCACGCACAACCAGCCGCCTCCGCTCCTCTGACCTGGGCCGACGCACTTCATCCACAGGCCATCGCCAGGCATCCCGGATCACCGCCCGATCCCCCCAGCCCTGTGGACGAAGCCCAGGCCGGCGCGATCTACCCAGCCCCGCGAGATCCACCGCCTCCGCCACTCTCCACCGAGATCATCCCCACCCGAACGGGGTTATCCACACCCGATCGTGTCCCTCCCAGGGGCGATTTCCACGTATTCCTCAGCCTTTGTCCCCAGCCTGTGTATAACTCCAGCGCTCAAATCACCAAGTTGTCCACAGGCCGCCCCGCCTTCCCCAGTCCACACGCCCGCCAAACCCAGATGATCACCACCCATGACATCGGCGACTTGTCAACGCCGGAACGAAACCGTTTCGTGCCAACGTTGTCCACACCAATCCACAGGCGTCCACAGGGGTTTATCCCCAGCGGTGGACAACTCACGGCCGCGTTACCCACAGATGTGGACCAAGCCTGGGGAAATCGATGTGGACAAACACTGAGAGTCACAGTTGATCTCACAGCCTGTGGACGCCTGTGGATTTCCTGTTGAAGGTTCTGGGGACGACGAGCCGGTAGCGTTGCTACGCCGTCCACAGGGCGGGGGATAAAACCCGTGGATATCCGGTGGATAACCGGTGGACAGCGGTGGACAACCCGCCGTCAGGTCCGCGACTGTGGATGAGGGCAGGGGTTTGTACCCTGGTTTCCCACATGTGAATCACCGGTGGATAACCCTCTGACCTGCAAGGACGCGAGTTTTCCACACTATGCACAGGCCCTACTAAGACGACTAGATATTTCTCTAAGACAACAAAAAGCAATCAACGGCGTTGTGGATGTTGTGGGTGAGCCGCTTCCGGCCGTTGCCCGAGAGCTTGATCAAGAAAAACCAGCACCGGGGCCGGAGCGACACCGCTCCACTGCTCGCAATAAGGTTCGTGGGGGTCGAAGCCCCACTACATGGTCGAAGCCCCACCAACATGAGGAAGCGACGCGGAGGACAGCATGAAGTTCCGGGTGGAGCGAGACGCACTCGCCGACGCCGTGGCCTGGACCGCCAAGAGCCTGCCCAGCCGCCCGTCGGTGCCGGTTCTGGCCGGCGTCATGCTGCGCGTCACCGACAGCAGGCTCCAGGTCTCCGGCTTCGACTACGAGGTGTCCAGCCAGGTGACCGTCGAGGTGCAGGCCGACGCCGACGGCGCCGCCCTGGTCTCCGGTCGTCTGCTCGCTGAGATCACCAAGGCGCTGCCGGCCAAGCCGGTCGACATCGCCGCGGTCGGTGCCCATCTCGAGCTCGTCTGTGGCAGCGCCCGGTTCACGCTGCCGACTATGCCGGTCGAGGACTACCCCAGCCTGCCGGAGATGCCCTCCAGTGCCGGCACCGTCGACGCGGCCGCCTTCGCCGCCGCCGTCGCCCAGGTCGCCGTGGCCGCCGGCCGTGACGAGACGCTGCCGATGATGACCGGTGTGCGCATCGAGCTGAACGGCTCGACGATGGCCATGCTGGCCACCGACCGCTACCGGCTCGCCATGCGCGAGATGGAGTGGAACCCGGACGACCCCGAGATCAGCCTGAACTCGCTGGTCCCGGCGAAAACCCTCAACGACACGGCCAAGACGCTCGGCCCGCTCGGCGGCTCGGTCACCCTCGCGCTCGCGCAGGGCAACGCCGGCGAGGGCATGATCGGTTTCGCCGGCGGCACCCGGCGCACCACGAGCCGTCTGCTCGACGGTGCCAACTACCCGCCGGTGCGCTCACTGTTCCCGGCCAGCAGCAACGCGCAGGCCCAGATCAGCGTCCCCGGCCTCGTCGAGGTCGTCCGCCGTGTGGCCCTGGTTGCCGAGCGCACCACGCCGGTGCTGCTGAGCTTCAGCGAGGACGGTCTGGTGGTCGAGGCCGGTGGGACGGAGGAGGCCCGGGCCAGCGAGGCCATGGAGGCCACCTTCACCGGCGAGCCGCTCACGATCGGCTTCAACCCGCAGTACCTGATCGACGGTCTCCAGAACCTCGGCTCGTCGATCGCCGTGTTCTCCTTCGTCGACGCGTTCAAGCCAGCTGTGATCTCGCCCGCAACAGAAGAGGGCGAAATCGTCCCCGGATACCGCTATCTGATCATGCCGATCAGGGTAACCCGCTGATACTGGGCCTGAGAGAAACGCACGATCTAGGGGGAACACCATGCAGCTCGGCCTTATCGGTCTCGGCCGAATGGGTGGAAACATGCGCGAACGCATTCGCGCGGCCGGTCACGAGGTGGTCGGCTACGACCACCACCCGGAGAACAGCGACGTGGCCAACCTGGCCGAACTGGTCGAGAAGCTCGCCGCTCCGCGGGTCATCTGGACCATGGTTCCCGCGGGGAAGATCACCGAGGACACCATCAACGAGCTCGCGGACCTGCTGTCCGAGGGCGACATCATCATCGACGGCGGCAACTCGAAGTTCACCGACGACGCCCCGCGCGCCGAGCGGCTCAAGCCCAAGGGCATCCACTACCTCGACGTCGGTGTTTCCGGCGGCGTCTGGGGCAAGACCAACGGGTACGCCCTGATGGTCGGCGGCGACGAGGCCGACGTGCAGCGTTGCCAGCCGATCTTCGACGCCCTCAAGCCGGAGGGCGAGTTCGGCTTCGCGCACGCCGGCACGCACGGCGCCGGCCACTACGCCAAGATGATCCACAACGGCATCGAGTACGGCATGATGCAGGCGTACGGCGAGGGCTACGAGATCCTCATGGCCTCCGAGCTCGTCCACAACGTGCCCGCCGTGATCAAGAGCTGGCGCGAGGGCAGCGTCGTCAAGTCGTGGCTGCTCGACCTGCTCGACCGGGCGCTCGACGCCGATCCGGAGCTGGCTCAGATCAAGGGTTACGTCGAGGACACCGGCGAGGGCCGCTGGACCGTCGACGAGGCCGTCCGCCTCGCCGTGCCGGCCCACGTCCTGGCCGCCTCGATCTTCACCCGGTTCGAGTCGCGTCAGGACGACTCGCCCGCGATGAAGGCCGTCGCCGCGCTGCGCCAGCAGTTCGGCGGTCACGCCGTGAAGTCCAGCTGAGCGAGCTGTGTACGTACGCCGGGTCGAGCTGACCAACTTCCGCTCCTACGAGCGGGTCGCGGTCGATCTCGAACCCGGCGTGTCCGTGCTGGTCGGCCAGAACGGCATGGGCAAGACCAACCTCATCGAGGCGCTGGGCTACGTGGCCACCTTGGACAGTCACCGGGTGGCCACCGACGCCCCGCTGGTGCGGGCCGGAGCGGCCAGCGCCGTGATCCGGTGCGCGATCGTCCACGAAGGACGCGAGCTGCTGGTCGAGCTGGAGATCGTCCCCGGCAAGGCGAACCGGGCCCGGCTCAACCGCTCGCCGGTCCGCCGGCCCCGCGAGATCCTCGGCGCCCTGCGCATGGTGCTGTTCGCCCCCGAGGACCTCGAACTGGTGCGCGGCGATCCGTCGGAACGGCGCCGCTACCTCGACGATCTCCTCGTCGCCCGCCAGCCCCGCTACTCGGGCGTCCGCGCCGACTACGACCGGGTGGTCAAGCAGCGCAACGCCCTGCTCCGCACCGCGTATCTGACCCGCAAGGTCGGCGGCAACCGCGGGCAGGATCTGTCCACCTTGGCCGTCTGGGATCAGCACCTGGCCCACCACGGCGCCGAGCTGCTGGCCGGCCGGCTCGAGCTGGTCGCGGCCCTCGGGCCCCATCTCACCAAGGCGTACGACGCGGTCGCGGCCGGCCGGTCGGCCGCCTCGATCACGTACGCGGCCAAGCTCGGTGACGGGCTCACCCCCGATCGCCCCGCCCTGGAGCAGGCACTTCTCGAGTCGCTCCAGGAGCGCCGCACGGCCGAGATCGAGCGGGGCGTCACCCTGGTCGGCCCGCACCGCGACGACCTCGCCCTGCACCTGGGCGACCTGCCGGCCAAGGGCTACGCCAGCCACGGCGAGTCGTGGTCGTTCGCCCTGGCGTTGCGCCTGGCGGCGTACGACCTGCTCCGCTCCGACGGCATCGAGCCGGTCCTGGTCCTCGACGACGTCTTCGCCGAGCTCGACGGCGGCCGCCGCGACCGCCTGGCCGCTCTGGTCTCCGACGCGGCCCAGCTGCTGGTCACCTGCGCCGTCCCCGAGGACGTGCCGGCCGCCCTGAGCGGCGCCCGCTTCGACGTCACCACCGGATCGGTGAGCCGTGCCGTCTGACCGCCGCGACGACGACCCCACACAGCGGGACGACCGGACCCGCCACGACGATCTCGTCCGCGAGCGGAGCCGGCACGACGATCTGCGCCGCGAGCACCGCCCGCCGGCCAACGGCGACCGTCCCCAGGCCCCGTCCACAGCCGAGCGGTTTTATCCACAGGCCCGTCCCGACAGCCTGACCCGCGAGGAGCTCGGCGTCCGCGACGATGGCTGGTACGCCGCCGAGACCGCGGCCACCGCCCGCCCGGAGCCGGCCCGATGGCGCTCCGAAGATCCCGCTGAGACGCCGGAACGCCCGGATGCTGGGTCCACCCAGGCCGAGGGCGTTTCAGAGGCTCAGAAGGGCACTGAGGGCGTTTCCGGTCCCGATCTCGCCCGGGCCGTGCTCGACGCCGCCCTCGCCCGGCGCCGGGAGAACGCCGCTCGCAAGCCGCGCCGGGGCAGCACAGGCGCCAAGGGCGAGAAGAAACTCCGCGGCTATTCCGGGCCCGGGCCCGACCCGCGCGATCCGGCGCTGTTCGGCGACGTGCTCCAGCGGCTCATGAAGGCCCGGGGCTGGGAACGCCCGAAAGCCGAGGCCACCGTCTTCGGCGCCTGGGAGAAAGTGGTCGGCCCCGAGATCGCCGCACACAGCCGCCCGGTCAAGCTCGACGCCGGCGTGCTGACCGTCGAGGCCGAGTCCACGGCCTGGGCCACGCAGCTGCGCCTGCTCGCGGCCACCCTGCTGCGCAACATCGCCGGCGAGGTGGGCCACAACGTGGTCACCAAGCTCAACATCCACGGCCCGGCCGCGCCGTCCTGGAGCAAGGGCCCCCGCCGCGTTCAAGGCAGGGGGCCCCGGGACACGTACGGCTGAACGGGTCTTCAGTAATCGGCGAAGACCGCGAAGCCGCGCTCGGCGCAGCGGCGGTAGAAGCCGGCCAGGATGGCCAGCTCGGAGCGCGCGAAGCTCCAGTGCGGCGCGTTGCCCGCCTCGTCACGCAGCGCGGCCAGGCGCTGATCGAGCCAGCGCAGCTGCTGCTCGGCCAGCCGCCCGGCCGAGATCGCGTTGCGCATCACCCCGGCCACGCTGTCGAAGGTGACGAGATCGCCGAAGTTCTCGTGTCCCTCGACGAACCGCTCCAGACCGCCGGCGATCCACGCGCAGCCGTCGGGGTCGATGACGGGGTCCTCGTCCTCGGCGGCGGCCTCGGTGGCATAAAGCACGCCGTCGAGACCGAGAAGCAGATCAACCAGCTCGGTGTACGCGGTGGCGCGCACCGTACCGGTCTTGGCGATGTGCAGTGCCAGCGCTCCCGTGGGCGCGGCGATCTCGGGGGCGTCGGCGATCGCCCCGAAGTCGACGAACTCGGCGGGAGCTACCGGGTCGTAGTACTGGTTGGTCCGCGGCCAATGCACCGCGACGTTCTCCAGCCCCTTGTCGTGCGCCATTGGGGGCCATCCCTCCTAGACCATTCGCGGCCGTCCGGCCAAGCACCGGCCCGCGCGGGGAGGTTACGACACAAACCCCCGCCGCTGGGAGGCAGTGTCGCAGCGCGCGGCGACCCGGGCCGGAAGGCGCGCCCCGGACAGCAGCGGCCGGATCACTTGCCGTTGCGGCCGGGTGCGTCTTCCGTGTAGGGGAGGACTTAGGGCGCGCCTCAAATCCGGCTACGGCAATCTGAGGCACCCGGAAGGGGTGCCGGACCCTCGCCAACTCGATTCGGCGGAGTAGAATCGACGGAGACCGGGAAAACTTGTGCAGAAGGCTCGCGGGCTGCCGATTTAGGCAGGCCGCAGTCACGCTACGCGGTTTTTCCAGCCGATCACGATCCGCGGGCCTGCCGCGGCGACCGGCGAGCACGGTTCCACCGGTGGTCCGCTTCTCCCCGCGGGTTGTCATCTGTGGTCGACCCTGCGCGCCGCCGCCCGCCGCGCGCCCGCCCTCCCCGTGTGGGACCTCACGGTCCCATCGCGAGAAAGTGGCCGAGGGTGACAGAGAACAACCAGGAATACGGTGCCGGTCAAATCACCGTTCTCGAGGGCCTCGAGGCGGTCCGCAAGCGCCCGGGCATGTACATCGGCTCGACCGGCGAGCGCGGTCTGCACCACCTGGTCTGGGAGGTTGTGGACAACGCGGTCGACGAGGCGATGGCCGGCTACTGCGACACCGTCGACGTGGTGCTGCTGGCCGACGGCGGCGTCTCGGTCACCGACAACGGCCGTGGTTTCCCGGTCGACCTGCACCCGAAGCTGAAGAAGCCCGGCGTCGAGGTCGCCCTGACGATCCTGCACGCGGGCGGCAAGTTCGAGGGCACCGCCTACAAGGTGTCCGGCGGTCTGCACGGCGTCGGCGTCTCGGTCGTGAACGCGCTCTCCACCAAGATGCACGTCGAGATCCACAAGGACGGCTTCGTCTGGCGGCAGGACTACACCGCGTCCAAGCCCAGCCCGCTCGAGAAGGGCGAGTCGACCTCCACCACCGGCTCGACCGTCCAGTTCTGGCCCGATCCGGCGATCTTCGAGACGACCGAGTACGACTTCCAGACGATCTACCGTCGTCTCCAGGAGTACGCGTTCCTCAACAAGGCGCTGACGATCAACTTCACCGACGAGCGCACTGTCGACGACGAGGGCAATCACCGCAAGGTCACCTTCATGTACGCCGACGGCATCTCCGACTTCGTGCGTCATCTCAACGCCACCAAGACGCCGATCCACAAGTCGGTCATCGACTTCGGCGCCGAGTCGACCGAGGAGGGCATGGCGGTCGAGGTCGCCATGCAGTGGAACGAGTCGTACGGCGAGTCGGTCTACACCTTCGCCAACTCGATCAACACGCACGAGGGCGGCACGCACGAGGAGGGCTTCCGGGCGGCGCTGACCAGCATCGTCAACCGCTACGGGGCCGAGAAGAAGTTCCTCAAGAGCGACGAGAAGCTCTCCGGCGAGGACATCCGCGAGGGTCTCGCCGCGATCATCTCGGTCAAGCTGGCCAACCCCCAGTTCGAGGGCCAGACCAAGACCAAGCTCGGCAACACCGACATGAAGAGCTTCGTCCAGCGGGTCGCGAACGAGCAGCTGGCCGACTGGTTCGACCGCAACCCGGCCGACGCGAAGATCATCATCACCAAGGCGTCGCAGGCGGCCCGCGCGCGCATCGCCGCGCAGCAGGCCCGCAAGCTGGCCCGCCGCAAGTCGCTGCTGGAGTCCGGCTCGATGCCGGGCAAGCTGGCCGACTGCCAGTCCACCGACCCGCGGGTCTCCGAGCTGTTCATCGTCGAGGGCGACTCGGCCGGCGGCTCGGCCAAGCAGGGCCGCAACAGCCAGATCCAGGCCATCCTGCCGATCCGCGGCAAGATCCTGAACGTGGAGAAGGCCCGCATCGACCGGGTGCTGAAGAACAACGAGGTCCAGGCGCTGATCACCGCCATGGGCACCGGCATCCACGACGACTTCGACATCGCCAAGCTGCGCTACCACAAGATCGTGCTGATGGCCGACGCCGACGTCGACGGCCAGCACATCCAGACGCTGCTGCTCACGCTGCTGTTCCGCTTCATGCGGCCGCTGGTCGAGCAGGGCCACGTCTACCTGGCGGCCCCGCCGCTCTACAAGATCAAGTGGAACAAGCGCGGCGACGACGCCCAGTACGCCTACTCCGACCGGGAGCGGGACGGCCTGATCGCGCTGCGCCAGCAGAAGAAGCCGAACGCCAAGCCGGACGACATCCAGCGCTTCAAGGGCCTCGGCGAGATGAACTTCCACGAGCTCTGGGACACGACGATGGACCCGGCGACGCGCACGCTGCGTCAGGTCACGCTCGACGACGCCGCGGTGGCCGACGAGCTGTTCAGCGTCCTGATGGGTGAGGACGTGGAGGCGCGGCGCTCGTTCATCCAGCGCAACGCCAAGGACGTGCGGTTCCTGGACATCTAGGTTGCCGAGTATCCACAGCGTCCCCCTGCTTTCCACAACGTTATCCACAGCGATACGTGGGCTAATGCCGCTTATGTCTGGTTTCACCTTGAGTAAGGGTTAACAGTGACTGACACTCCCGAACCCCCCGACGGCGACGAGGCCCCGGAGTCGACCGGCGGCGTGACCCAGCGCGTCGAGCCCGTCGGCCTCGAGGTCGAGATGCAGCGCTCGTACCTCGACTACGCGATGAGCGTCATCGTCGGCCGGGCGCTGCCCGACGTCCGCGACGGCCTCAAGCCGGTGCACCGCAAGATCCTCTATGCGATGTACGACTCCGGCTTCCGGCCCGACCGCGGCTACGTGAAGTGCGCGCGCGTCGTCGGCGACGTCATGGGCAACTACCACCCGCACGGCGACTCGTCGATCTACGACGCCCTCGTCCGGATGGGGCAGCCGTGGTCGCTGCGCTACCCGCTGATCGACGGCAACGGCAACTTCGGCTCGCCGGGCAACGACCCGCCGGCCGCCATGCGCTACACGGAGTCGAAGCTGTCGCCGCTGGCGATGGAGATGCTGCGTGACATCGACGAAGACACCGTCGACATGCAGGACAACTACGACGGCCGTACGCAGGAGCCGACGATCCTGCCCGCGCGCTTCCCCAACCTGCTGGTCAACGGCTCCGAGGGCATCGCCGTCGGCATGGCCACCAAGATCCCGCCGCACAACCTGCGCGAGATCGCCGGCGCCGTGCAGTGGCAGCTCGACAACCCCGACTCCGACGAGGCCACCGCGCTCGAGGCGATGCTCGAGATCGTCAAGGGTCCCGACTTCCCGACCTACGGCCTGATCGTCGGCCAGCAGGCCATCCAGGACGCCTACCGCACCGGCCGCGGCTCGATCCGGATGCGCGCGGTCGTCGAGGTCGAGGAGGACCCGCGCGGCCGGCCCTGCCTCGTCGTCACCGAGCTGCCCTACCAGGTCAACCCGGACAACCTGGCCGAGCGGGTGGCCGAGCTGGTCAAGGAGGGCAAGCTCACCGGCATCGCCGACATCCGGGACGAGTCCTCCGGGCGTACGGGAATGCGCCTGATTCTGGTCTTGAAGCGCGACGCGGTCGCCAAGGTCGTGCTGAACAACCTCTACAAGCACACCCAGCTCCAGGAGACCTTCGGCGCGAACATGCTCGCCCTGGTCGACGGTGTGCCGCGCACGCTCAACCTGGCGCAGTTCATCCGCTACTACGTCGACCACCAGATCGAGGTCATCCGCCGGCGGACCGCGTTCCGCCTGCGCAAGGCCGAGGAGCGCGCGCACATCCTGCGCGGTCTGGTCAAGGCGCTCGACATGCTCGACGAGGTCATCGCCCTGATCCGGCGCTCGCCCACCGTCGAGGACTCGCGTCAGGGCCTCATGCAGCTGCTCGACGTCGACGAGGTGCAGGCCACCGCGATCCTCGACATGCAGCTGCGCCGCCTGGCCGCCCTCGAGCGCCAGCGCATCATCGACGAGCTCGGCAAGATCGAGCTGGAGATCGCCGACCTCAAGGACATCCTGGCCAAGCCGGAGCGCCAGCGGGCCATCGTCTCCGACGAGCTCGGCGAGATCGTGCAGAAGTACGGCGACGAGCGGCGCACCCAGATCATCCCGTTCGACGGCGAGGTCTCCATGGAGGACCTCATCGCGCGCGAGGACGTTGTGGTGACCATCACACGTACCGGTTACGCGAAGCGCACGAAGGTCGACCTGTACCGGTCGCAGAAGCGCGGCGGCAAGGGCGTGAGCGGCGCCACGCTGCGGCAGGACGACATCGTGTCGCACTTCTTCGTGATCTCGACGCACGACTGGATGCTGTTCTTCACCAACAAGGGCCGGGTCTACCGGGCCAAGGCGTACGAGCTGCCCGAGGCGGCCCGGGTGGCCAAGGGACAGCACGTCGCCAACCTGCTCGCCTTCCAGCCCGACGAGCACATCGCGCAGGTCATCCAGATCCCGAACTACCAGGTCGCGCCCTACCTTGTGCTCGCCACTAAGAATGGCCTCGTGAAGAAGACCCGGCTCGAGGAATTTGACTCCAACCGCAGCGGTGGCATCATCGCCATCAACCTGCGGGAGGACGACGAGTTGGTGGGCGCGGCCCTGGCGGCATCGGAGAACGATCTGCTGCTGGTCTCCAAGAAGGCTCAGGCCATCCGGTTCAACGCCACCGACGAGGCGCTGCGCCCGATGGGCCGGGCCACCTCCGGTGTGATCGGCATGCGGTTCAGCGACAACGATGAACTTCTGGCCATGGAAGTCGTGGTCGAGGGCATGGATGTGTTGGTCGCCACCGACGGTGGGTATGCGAAGCGCACGCCGATCGAGGAGTATCCCGTGCAGGGCCGGGGCGGCAAGGGTGTCCTCACCGCGAAAATCACGGAGCGCCGTGGTGGACTGGTGGGCGCTCTCGTGATCAGCCCGGAGGATGAACTATTTGCCATCACCAGCAATGGTGGTGTCATCCGGACTCCCGTGAAGCCTGTACGGCGCACGAGGGATCGGAACACAATGGGGGTCAAGCTGATGGACCTCCCAGAAGGTGTAACCATCGTGGCGCTTGCTCGCAATGCCGACGAGCCTGACGAACAGGACTAGTTGATGCCGGAGACACAGGCGAAGTCGGGGGCCACGGGGAGCTCAGCGACTCCGGACGAAGCGGCCAAGAAAGACGCCGCCAAGAACGGACGCGAGTCAGCCGCGGCTCGTACGGCGGCCCCCGCCGAAGCCCCGTCCCCGCCGAAATTCACCCGGGCGCCGGGCATGGCCCCGCCCCCCGGTGAGCCCAACGCCGAAAGTGACGACACGAAACGCCCAGGCGGCATCGTGAAGGGCTCGGCCAGTGTGCCGACCGTCACCAAGGGCAAGGGAGCTGCCCCCGGCAGCACCTCGGGACGCGTCAGCGTGCCCGGCGCCGCCAAGCCAGGCGGCCCCGGCACCGGCCCGCAGCAGCGCCCCGGCGGCGCTGCCGGCGCGCCGGCCCCCGGGCAGACCACCAGCGGCAAGGCCCGCCCCGCCGGCCCGCAGCAGCAGCCTCAGGGCGGCAACGCGGTCGGCGCGGCCCGGGTCACCGAGGCGGTCCGTTCGGCGCGCACCACGGTCACCTCGGCGGCCGCTCGCGGCCCTCGCCGTGCCCGGCTCAACCTCAAGCGGATCGACCCCTGGTCCGTGATGAAGTTCTCGTTCGCCGTCTCCGTCGTGCTCTTCATCGTCGTGGTCGTCGCCACGTCGGTGCTTTACCTGGCCCTCGACGCCATGGGCGTCTGGGGCGAGGTGAACACGAGCCTCAAGGAACTCGTCTCCGCCAGCGGCGGCGACGAGGCCTCAGCCAGCGGTGGCTTCCAGATCACCGCCTGGGGCGTCATCGGCACGTCGATGCTGATCGGAGCCGTGAACGTCGTCCTGTTCACGGCCCTGGCCACCCTCGGCGCCTTCATCTACAACGTCTGCGCCGACCTGGTCGGCGGCGTAGAGCTGACCCTCGCCGAGAGGGACTGACGAAAAGCACAGGGTTGGGGGCCACCCCCGTTTTGGCGGCCTCCACCCCCGTGCGGTAACCTTCGGTGTCGCTTCTGAGGGGCTATAGCTCAGTCGGTTAGAGCGCAGAGCTGATAACTCTGAGGTCGCTGGTTCGATTCCAGCTAGCCCCACGCGCGACAGGCGTCCTGTGTCCGCAAAAAGCGCGGACGCAGGTCGCTTGTCATATCTTCCTGGGGGGCGACCCCCCAGACCCCCACGTTACGGTGGTGGCGGTGAGGGAGTCGCTTGCGCTGCCCTGGTGGGGCTCTTTTAGGGGGTTAGTGATGCTGAAGAAGCTCCTGATCGTTGCTGCGGTTGCTGGCGCGGCGGCTCTTGTTCTTAAGAAGGTCAAGGCGTCTAGTGATGAGCGGGCCCTGTGGCACGAGGCGACTACTACTCCTGATCTGCGCTAGTAGGTAGCGTGGTCTAGGGGCCCTAGCTCAACTGGCAGAGCACCGCCTTTGCAAGGCGGGGGTTAGGGGTTCAAGTCCCCTGGGCTCCACAATGAGACAGAGACGGCCTCGCCCTCAGGGCGGGGTCGTTTTTCGTGGCTGGGGTCTGGGGCAGAGGGTTAGGGCCCTGCCGTGATCTACTACGTGCCGTGCGCAGGCGGAATCTACTGGGGCTGGCAGCTGTAGGGCTTCTGTCAGCGTGCGTCGAAGAGACTCCGGCTCCCAGCCCCTCCGCCGCGGCCATCAAGCGCCAAGCTACTGCTGCTGACTACGCCTGGGTTGACGGTGTGACCGACCTTGACAAGGGCTACTGCTTTGTCTGGGCGGCTAACCTCAAACCCCAGCAGGCCCTTGATCGGCTCAAGGGCAAAGAGCTGGAACGCGTTGCCTGGCAACAACTCGTGGGGGCCGGCGACGGTCAACGGGTCAGTACCGGCAAATACTTCTTCGGTGTGGCCCGTCTGGACACGACCTCCCTGATCATCGAGGACAACGGCACCCTGGGGCTGGCCGATCAGCTGCTCTCCGAGCTCTCCGAGCACACCACGGTCGTCTGCAACTACCACGACCCCGATGCCCGGAGCCGCTTCCTGGTGATGGCCGACCGGGTCGTTCAGCTGGAGTTCGATCCCGCCTCGAACGACAAGCGCCTCGGCACTCAGGCGACCGCGCTGGCCTCGATGATCGACGCGGTCGGCTTCGCCCCGCGGACGGCCGAGGCGGCCTCCTTCGCGCTGGCGGAGCGGCTCACCGGCGTACCCCTGACCCTCGATCTTCTGAAGGAACGGACGTACCTGTTCAGCTCAGCCCCCCGGTGAAAGAGTCATTAGCCGTTCGGTTGTTGCAGTCCCCGATCCGGCGGGCCAATATCCACGTGTGACGATGCGCACACCGGAGTTCCTCTCGATCGGCGAGGCCGCGGTTCTCATGCGGTTCCCTCGGTGGCGCGTGCTCGATCTGTGTGCGAGGGGCTTCCTTCCGTACGTCAATGTCGGGCCCCATCGGCGCGTGCGGCGCTCCGATGTGGAGGCTCTGATTCACCCTGTGCTGACTCGGGAACAGACCGAGCAGCTGTGGTTGCACCGGGCGATCGCGGCCAAGCTGGCGGCTCATCCGCCGGCCGTCCTCGCGGCCGCGGCGATCAATCTGCGGCGGTTGCGTCATCTGCATCCGGCCGGCCGGGAATGGATCTGGCTCGATCGGTGGGAGGCGCTGCTGGACGGTGGCGTGGCCGCGGTCATAGACGTGCTGACCTCTCCGGCGGAGCATGCGGTGAAGCTCCGCAGCACGTCGCCGTTCGCCGGCGTGCTGTCCGAGGCGGAACGACGGGCGGTGCTCTACGCGCTGGCCGAAAGTCGTCGTGACCAGGCAAGACCCATGCGTCTGGAGATCGTGGAACGGGTCATGCGCGCAGTGTGAGTCTCTGATCACAAAGTAGATCAGGACCTTATGTATCTCGCGGAAACGGGCAGATAGTGGAGATCGTCCGCACCCCCGGGGAGGTACCGATGCCGACGACCATTCCTTCTCTGAACACCGCCACGCGGCTCAAGGATCTGCTCGAAGCGCTGTTACAGGCGCCGATGCCCGTACGGCTGCGGGCCTGGGACGGCTCCGAGGCCGGTCCCACCGGCGGGCCGGTGCTGATCATCCGGAACAAGCGGGCCCTGCGCCGGATCATCTGGCAGCCGAACGAGCTCGGCCTGGCCCGGGCGTACGTCTCGGGCGAGATCGACGTCGAGGGTGACCTCTACGAGGCGCTGACCCGGCTCGCGGCCCTGATCTGGCGGGCGCCCGAGCTGCGGGACATTCCGATCCGGGCCGTCTTCGGCGATCTGGTACGCCTCGGCGTGCTCGGCACACAGCCGAAGCCGCCGCCGGAGGAGATGGTCGTCACCGGCAGCCGGCACAGCATGCGGCGCGACCGGCAGGCCATCAGTCACCACTACGACGTCGGCAACGACTTCTACCGGATCGTGCTCGGCCCGAGCATGGTCTACTCCTGCGCCTACTGGACCTCCGACGAGCCCGGCTACGGGCTGGCCGACGCGCAGCGCGACAAGCTCGACCTGATCTGCCGCAAGCTGGGCCTGGAGCCGGGCATGCGCCTGCTCGACGTCGGTTGCGGCTGGGGCAGTCTCGCCATCCACGCCGCCCGCGAGTACGGCGTACAGGTTCTCGGCATCACGCTCTCCACCGAGCAGGCCGACTTCGCGCGGAAGCAGGTGGCCGAGGCCGGCCTCACCGAGCAGGTCGAGATCAGGGTGCAGGACTACCGCGACCTCGACGACGGGCCGTTCGACGCGATCTCCAGCGTCGGCATGGCCGAGCACGTCGGCACCGGCCCGTACAAGGAGTACGCACAGATCCTTTACGGTCAGCTGAAGCCCGGCGGGCGCCTGCTCAACCATCAGATCTCCCGGCTCCGCCTGCCCGAGAAGCAGCCGCATCAGCAGCGTTCCTTCATCGACGCGTACGTCTTCCCGGACGGCGAGCTGGCACCCATCGGCACCACGACCACGCTGCTGGAAGAAGCCGGTTTCGAGGTACGCGACGTGCACGCGCTACGGGAGCACTACGGCCGCACCCTGCGCGCGTGGGTGGCGAACCTGGAATCCGACTGGGCCGAGGCGGTTTCGCTCACCAGTCCGGGCCGCGCCCGCGTGTGGCGGCTCTACATGGCGGCGTCGGCGCTCGCCTTCGAACAGGCACGAATCGGTGTGAACCAGATCCTCGCGGTCAAGGAGCACCGTGACGGTACGAGTGATATGCCCGCTACACGTGGTTCCTATTCGGTGTAATCGATGGTGTCGCCGGACGAGAGTCCTTTTCGGTCGGTGACGGTTCGATTACGCAGGAACGAATCCGGACGTTATCCACAGCTTTTCCTCTGGTCGTGCGTGAACCCTTGACGGCCGGTTAGCCTGCGATCGTGGACGAACGAAAACGGGCCGCCGCCGTGATCGTGCGGGACGGGCGCGTGCTGATGGTGCACGAGCGCAGCCGACGATCCGGTGGCGGCGAGTGGTGGACCCTGCCCGGTGGCGGTCTGGAGCCGGGCGAGACCGCCGAGCAGGCGGTCCGCCGGGAGGTGTTCGAGGAGACGGGTCTGGTGGTCGGCGAGGCCCGGCACATTCTCGAGATGCCGTACCCGTCGGGCATGACCTCGGTCTTCTCGGTGACCGTGGCCGACGGCGAGCCCCGGGTGGGCGCCGACGACGGCGTGGGCCCGGAGCCGCTCGGCCTCGACTGGCTGCCGGCGCCGGAGCTGCCCATCGAGACCCACGGCGGTGTGCCCGTCCCGCCGATGATCGTCGTGCTGCCGACGGCGTGAGAGCTACCTGACCGCTTCCGCGTGTTCGGCCGCGCGGCCGGAAGCGTCGCCGATAGAGCGGTGGGGGGCGGAGGCGGCGGCGGTGTGGTTCGCCGTCGCGGTCTGGATGCGGGCCGCCGCGTGGACAGCCTTCGCAGCCGGCGACTTGACCGCAGCTGAAGCCGAACCCCCAGCTGAAGCCGAGCCCGCCGCCGAGCCTGCGGCTGAAGTTGAGCCCGCAGCTGAAGCCGAGCCTGCGGCCGGGGCCGCCGCTGGGGCTGCCATTGCGGGTGCCTTTGCTGATGGCATTGTTGCCGGGGTCTTCGCGGCGCGGCGGCGCTCGGTGACGAAATAAGCGCAGGCGGCGGCATAAGCGGCGGCCAGGCCGAGGCCCACGTACCGCTCCGCCCCGGACTGCAGGATCGCCATCATCAGGGACAGCTCGGCCCAGATGCCGAGCAGCACCGCGTTCACCGAGTCCGACCGGCTCCAGCGGGCCGGGAAGCCCCGCCGGGCCTGCCGCCTGATCTCCACCGTGAGTGAGTGGGCCAGCCCGGCGGTCAGCAGGATCAGCAGGAACGTGGCGAACACCGAATGCGTGCCCCCGCCCGAGGCGGCCGCGATCGCGGTACCGCCGACCAGCAGAGCCAGGCCGCTGACGGTACCTACGCGAGAGCTACGACGTTCCTCCACAGCCTTTGTTAGTCGGCAGAATCCGGCCCCGTCTGAGGAGTAGGACACCCTGGGGTGGGAGGACTACCTGGCGTCCGACTATTGAGCGAGGATGGCGGGCGTGATGGGAAGCCTGAAGCTCGAACCCGCCCAGTCCCGCCCCGACCTGCTGGCCGCGCCGGTCTCCAAAGCTCTGACCGTCTGGCCCGAGGATGCGCCGGTCGACGCCGACCAGGTGCTGGTCGCCCCGATCGACCCGGAGTTGGCCGACACGGCGGCGTTCTGCGAGGCGTACGACGTGGGTCTGGACGTCTCGGCCAACTGCGTGATCGTCGCGGGACGCCGCGGTGAGGTGACCCGCTACGCGGCCTGCATCGTGCTGGCCACCACCCGGGCCGATGTGAACGGCGTGGTCCGTCGCTACCTGGACGCGCGCAAGGCCAGCTTCGCGCCGATGGACGACGCGGTGCGGCTGACCGGCATGGAGTACGGCGGCATCACCCCGATCGGCCTGCCCGCAGACTGGCCCATCCTGGTCGATGCCCGGGTCGCGGCCACGCCGCACGTCATCGTCGGATCGGGCGTGCGGCACAGCAAGATCGCCATCGCCGGCCCGGCCCTCGGCGCGCTGCCGGGCGCCGAGGTGATCGCCGATCTGGCCAAGCCGATCGACTAGTTCCGATACCGTTTCACGTGGAACGTCATCGACCCGCGTCGACGGCCTCGCGACGGGCGATCTCCTCGAGGGCGGTCAGGATCGTGGCCGAATCCTGGGCGCCCTGGATGGCGTACTTGCCGTCCACCACGAAGAACGGAACGCTCGAGATGCCCAGCTCGCGGGCCTCGGTCAGGTCGGTCTCGACCGCGCTCGTGCCGGCGTCGGTGTCGAGGTAGGCGGCGGCCGCCGCCTGGTCGAGCCCGATCGAACCGGCCACCGCGGCCAGGGCCGGGCGCGAGCCGACGTCGATGCCCTCGGCGAAGTGTGCCCGCTGGAGCGCGTCGAGCATCTCGGTCTGACGACCCTGGTGGGCGGCCCACGCGATCAGCCGGTGGCTGTCGAACGTGTTGGCCGCGACCGCTCGGTCGTAGTCGATCGTGATGCCCTCGCCGTCGGCGATCGAGGTCACGTGGCCGAGCATCTGATCCACCCGCTCGGCGCCGCCGAACTTGGCCGCCATGGCCTGTTTGATCGGCAGGGGTGCCGGCACCGGCGCCGGGTCGAGCTGGAACGCGCGGTAGGTGACCGTGACGTCGCCCGGGTGCTCGGCCAGGGCCTTCTCGAGGCGGTGGCGTCCGAGGTAGCACCAGGGGCAGACGACGTCGGACCAGACCTGAATATCCACGAGACGGAACCCTAACGCGCCGCGACCTGGGCGGCGATCTGCCTCTTGAGCCGGGCCAGGATGGCCGAGCCGCCACGGATGCGCAGCGGGCTGATCGCCTGGGCCAGGCCCATCCGCGCGTAGAGGTCGTCGGGCACGGCGAGGATCTCGGCCGTCGTCGCTCCGGCCAGGCCCTCGGCCAGGATGCCGGCGAAGGCCCGGGTGGTCGGTGCCTCGGGCGGGCAGTCGAACCAGGTGACGACGGTGTCGTCCGGCTGCACCGTCGCCTTGAGGAAGAACTGGGTCTGACACTCGGGCACCTGCTCCATGCCGTCGTGCCCGGCCAGGTCGGCCGGGAGCGGCGGCATGGAGTCGGCGAACTCGAGCAACATTTCGAGCACCACGTCACGCGGTGCCGAGGCGAACTCGTCGACGATCTCGGCGAGCTTGGCTGGCATGTCGGTCACAAAGCGACACTACTCAGGCCGGCGCGGACGTCGGCAGGAGTGCCACATCGCTCAGGCTGATGATGCCCACCAGCTTGCGGTCGGCGTCGCACACGAGCAGCCGGCGGACGCCGCGCTCACGCATCGCCTGCACGGCCTCGTCCACGGTGGCCGACTGCTCCACCATGATCAGCTCATGGGAGGTGACGTCGCCCAGGGACGTCGTCTTGACGGGCAGGTTCTCGGCGATCGCGCGCACCACGATGTCGCGGTCGGTGACCAGGCCGATCATCGTCGGCCCGCGGGTCACCACGACGTCGCCGATAGCGCGATCGCGCATCACCTGAGCGGCCTCGTCCAGCATGGTCGCTTCCGGCAGGTAGACGACCTGCCGGGTCATGACATCAGCGACCGATGGCCTCGCCATGCGCACACCTCCCGTGTTGTGAATGGAGTTACCCGAGTGCAGACGTGATTACACGCGGTATGTCCGTGATCGGCACCTCTTCACGCTTGCCTGTGCGGCGATCGCGAAATTCGGCGAATCCCTCGGCGAGCCGGCGGCCCACCACGACCGACCGGCCGATGCCGATGAGCTCGGCGTCGGTGAACTTCACGCCGGCCGACACGTTCGGCCGGTCGTCGACCAGGACCCGCAGGCCCGCGTCGCGCAACGAGGCGCCGAGCGACAGCGCCGCCTCGATCTGGCCGTCCTTGCCGGCGGCCACGATGTGCACGTCGGCCGGGGCCACCTCGTCCGGCCAGAGCAGGCCGCGCTCGTCGTGGTGCTGCTCGGCGATCGCGGCCACCGCGCGGGACACCCCGATGCCGTACGACCCCATGGTCGGCCGGACCGGCTTGCCGTCGACGCCCAGCACGTCCACCTTGAACGCCTCGGTGTAGCGGCGGCCGAGCTGGAAGATGTGCGCGATCTCGATGCCGCGGCGGAGGGTGAGCGAGCCGTCCGCGCAGGCCGGGCAGGGATCACCGGCGCGCACCTCGGCCGCCTCGATCGTGCCGTCGACGGTGAAGTCGCGGCCCGCCACCACGTTCACGGCGTGGCGGCCGGGCTCGTTGGCCCCGGTGAGCCAGGCCGTGCCCGGGGCGACCCGGGGGTCGGCCAGATAGCGCGCCTTGATGCCCTGCGGGCCGATGTAGCCCTTGACCAGGTCGGGCCGGGTGGCGAAGTCGTCGAAGAGGGTGGCCGTGGCCGGCGCCAGCGAGGCGTCGAGGCGCTTCATGTCGACCTCGCGGTCGCCCGGCACGCCGATCACCAACACCTCGTCCTCGACACCGGGACGGTGCACGGTGACGACCACGTTCTTCAGCGTGTCGGCGGCCGTCCAGTCGGTGCGGCCGCCGAGGGCGCGCGTATTGGCCAGGTCGACGAGGGAGGCGATCGTCGGCGTATCGGGGGTGTCGTGGACGGTCAGGTGTCCAGGCTCACTCGCGATCGAGGCCGGCGCCGGTGTGATGACCGCCTCGGTGTTGGCGGCGTACGAGCAGGAAGTGCAGCCGACGAACGTGTCCTCGCCCACCTCGCTGGCGGCCAGGAACTCCTCGGAGGCGGAGCCGCCCATCGCGCCCGACACGGCCGAGACGATCGTGTGGTCCAGCCCGAGGCGCGTGAACGTGCGCTGATAGGCCGCGCGCACCTCGGCGTAGGCCGAAGCCAGGGCCTCGTCGGTGAGCGAGAACGAGTACGCGTCCTTCATCAGGAACTCGCGGCCGCGCAGCAGCCCGGCCCGGGGGCGGGCCTCGTCGCGATACTTGGTCTGGATCTGGAACAGCAGGAGCGGGAAGTCGCGGTAGGAGCTGGTCATGTCCTGCACGAGCAGGGTGAACATCTCCTCGTGGGTGGGCGCGAGCAGGTAGTCGGCGCCGCGCCTGTCCTTCAGCGTGAAGATGTCGTCGCCGTACTCGGTCCAGCGGTTCGTCGTCTCGTAGGGCTCGCGGGGCAGCAGCGCCGGGAACGACACCTCCTGGGCGCCGATCGCCTCCATCTCGTCGCGGACGACGGCGGCCACCCGGTCGAGGACGAGCTTGCCGAGCGGCAGCCACGTATATCCACCCGGGGCGGCGCGGCGGACATATCCGGCGCGCAGCAGCAGCCGATGACTCGGCACCTCAGCCTCGGCCGGCTCCTCACGAAGGGTGCGAAGCAGCAAGGTGGACATTCGCAGAAGCATGCGGAGCAGCGTAGATACCCCGCCCGGGGTGCGGCCACCGCTTTACACCGTGTCGCCATCGTCACGCTACCGACGGACTTGCTTCGGTGGAAATGTGTTCCCCACGAGCAAATTTTAGGGCGCGTTAAGGGGGGGGCCGCGTGATGGCCTGGAAGAGCTTCGTGGCAATGGGGGACAGCTTCACCGAGGGGCTGAACGACGCTTACCCGGACGGCAGTTTCCGGGGCTGGGCCGACCTGGTGGCCGCCCGCATGGCCGTCGACGCCGGACCCGATTTCGGCTACGCGAACCTGGCGGTCCGCGGCAAGCTGTTCGGCCAGATCGTCGACGAGCAACTCGAGCCGGCACTGGCCATGAAGCCCGGCCTGGTGAGCTTCGCGGCCGGCGGGAACGACTCGCTGCGCCCCCGCGTCGACCCGTACGCGCTGGTCGAGCGGATGGACTCGGTGGTCAGGAGCGTGCGGGCCACCGGCGCTGACATGATCCTGTTCCGCTTCGCCGACGTGACGGTCAACCTGCCGGCCATGCTCGGCCGCCGGGCCGCGGTGCTCAACGACGGAGCCCGGGCGATCGGGGAGAAATACGGGGCGTACGTCATCGATCTGTTCGCCGACGACGCCTTCCGCCACCCGCACATGTGGGCGCCGGACCGGCTCCACCTCTCGCCGGCCGGACACCGCCGTGTCGCCGGGCACGTGCTGAACGCCCTCGGCGTCGGCTGCGACGACCAGTGGATGCTGGTGCCGCCGAACCCCGAGCCCACGCCGTGGCTGCTCGCCCGGGGCGCCGACCTGCGCTGGGCCCGTGAGCACCTGGCGCCCTGGGTCGGCCGCCACCTGCGCGGGCACTCCTCGGGCGACCAGATCATGGCCAAGCGCCCACGACTGGCCCCGGTGACGGGCGACATCGCGGCCTGACGAGGGACTAGCGTGACAACCATGTCCGTTGCGAACGATCCGGCACCCGCGCTCCAGGCGTACGCGCACCCCGACAAGCTCGTCACCACCGAGTGGCTCGCCGCCAACCTCGACACCCCGGGCCTGGTGGTGGTCGAGTCGGACGAGGACGTGCTTCTCTACGACACCGGGCACATCCCCGGCGCCGTCAAGGTCGACTGGCATCTGGAGCTCAACGACCAGCTCACCCGCGACTACCTCGACCCGGCCGCCTTCGCCGCGCTGCTCTCGGCCAAGGGCATCGGCCGTGACGACACGGTCGTCTTCTACGGCGACAACTTCAACTGGTGGGCGGCGTACGCCCTCTGGGTCTTCAGCCTGTTCGGCCACCGCGACGTCCGGCTGCTCGACGGCGGCCGGCAGAAATGGGCGGCCGAGGGCCGTCCGCTGACCCGTGACCGCACCGAACGGCCGGCCGCCGACTATCCGGTGCCGGTCCGCAACGACGCCGAGATCCGCGCCTTCCGCGACCAGGTCATGGCCCACATCAGCAGCGGCCGCCCGCTGGTCGACGTGCGCTCCCCGCAGGAATACACGGGCGAGCTGACCCACATGGAGGCCTATCCGCAGGAGGGCGCGCTGCGCGGCGGGCACATCCCGGGCGCGGTCAGCAAGCCGTGGAAATCGGCGGCGAACGAGGACGGCACCTTCCGGCCGGCCGACGAGTTGACCAAGATCTACCGCGATGAGCTGGGGCTCGACTCGAGCGACGACATCATCGCGTACTGCCGGATCGGCGAGCGGTCGAGCCACACCTGGTTCGTGCTGCACCACCTGCTCGGATATCCGCAGGTGCGCAACTACGACGGTTCCTGGACCGAGTGGGGCAACCTGGTGCGGGCGCCGATCGCCAAGGGCACCGAGCCGGGCGGCTTGAGCTGAAAAGAAACGGGGCGGCCTGAAAAACCGCCCCGTTCTTGTCGGTGGGTGGCGGTACCTTGTCCGCCGTGAGCAACACGTTCCAGGTCGATCTCCGGGGCATCGTCGACCTGCTGAGTCACCACCTCTACGCGAGCCCCCGCGTCTACGTCCGCGAGCTGCTGCAGAACGCGGTCGATGCCATCACCGCGACCGGTGACCTCGCGTCCGGGTCGGTGACCCTCACCACCGGCGACCACGGGCTGCGCGTGGCCGACAACGGCATCGGGCTCACCGAGGCCCAGGTCCACGAGCTGCTGGCCACCATCGGCCGCAGCTCGAAACGCGACGAGCTCGGCTTCCAGCGCCACGAGTTCCTCGGCCAGTTCGGCATCGGCCTGCTCTCGTGCTTCCTGGTCGCCGACGAGATCCGCGTGCACACCCGCCGGGCCGGGGCCGAGCCGGTGCTGTGGACCGGATATTCCGACGGCCGCTACGACGTCCGGGCCGGCGACGACCGCGAGCCCGGGACCACGGTCACCCTGCTGCCGCGCCGCGGCTCGGAGCATCTCTTGAGCAGTACGTCCGTGCGCGAGCTGGCCGAGCTCTACGGCTCCCTGCTGCCGGTGCGGGTCGAGGTCGACGGCCGGCGGGTGACCGCCGGGTCGGTGCCCTGGTCAGACAGCGACGCCGCCCTCACGGCGTACGGGGAGAAGGTCTTCGGTTTCCGGCCTTTCGACACCGTCGAGCTGAACGTGCCCGAGGCCGGGCTGACCGGCGTCGCCTTCATCCTGCCGACCCCGGTCAACCCGGCCACCCGCGGCGGACACCGCGTCTATCTCAAGCGCATGCTGCTCTCCGAGAGCGTCGAGGGCCTGCTGCCGGAGTGGGCGTTCTTCGCCCGTTGCGTGGTCGACAGCACCGAGCTCCGCCCCACCGCGAGCCGCGAGGCGCTCTACGACGACGGTCTGCTCGCCGACACGCGCGAGGCGATCGCCGACCAGCTGCGGGGCTGGCTGGTCCGGCTGGCCGCCACCGATCCGCGCAAGCTGTCCCGTTTCCTCGAGATCCACCACCTCGGCGTCAAGGCCCTGGCCCTGCACGACGACGAGATGCTGCGCCTGGTCGAGCAGTGGTACGCCATGGAGACCAACATGGGCCGGCTGACGCTGGCCGAGTTCCGCGAGCGGTACGGCGTGATCCGCTACGCGGCCACCACCGACGAGTTCCGCCAGCTCGCCGCCGTCGCCGCCGCCCAGGAGGTGGCCCTGATCAACGGTGGCTACGTCTACGACGCCGACCTCATCCAGCGGCTGGCCACAGTGGACTCCGACGTGCGGGTCGAGCGGCTCGAGCCGTCCGACCTGGCCACCCGGTTCACCGCGGTCGACACCGAGACCGAGTTGCGGCTGCGCCCGTTCCTCACCGCCGCCCAGCGCCGGCTCGACCGGCTCGGCTGCGAGGTCCAGGTCCGCGCGTTCGACCCGGCCAACCTTCCCGCGCTCTATCTGGTGAGCCGTTCGGCCGCGTTCCACGAGGAGTTCACCACCGGCCGCGACCGCGCCGACGATCTGTGGGGCGGCGTGCTCGACGCGCTGGCCCACACCGCGCCGGCCGACCGGCCCCAGCTGGTGCTCAACCACCGCAACCCGTTGGTGCGGCGGGTGATCGCCATCGCCGACCCCGAGCTGATCGGCCTGGCCGTCGAGTCGCTCTACGGCCAGGCGCTGATGCTGGGCCACCACCCGATCAAGCCGGCCGACGCCGCGCTGCTGACCACGTCGTTCCTGGGCCTGCTGGAGCGGGCCGTCCCGGGGGAGAAGGACGCCTGATGAAGACCGCCGAGGAGCTCTGGGAGCTGATCTCCCAGGCCGACGACATGCCGTACGGCGCCGCGCAGATCGCGATGGTCGAGCAGATCCTGCGTCACGTCGACGCGGTGAACGATCCGCAGCTGGCCTTCGTCACCCGCATGATCGCCAGTAACGCCTACATCTACGGCGGCGAGCCGGCCAAGGCGTTCGTCACCTTCTCCTGGTGCATCGGCGATTTCGACCGCAACCCGCAGCCGTACCACCAGCGGGCCCAGCACAACCTGCTCTGGCTCTTCAAGGCCATGGTCAACGCGCTCACCAAGTTCCCCGAGGTGCCGCTGGCCCGCACCTATGCGGTGCTCGACGACATGGAGCGGCGCTACCGCGAGTTCGGCCGCGGCATGGGCGCGCTCTACAAATACCGCTACGTCGTGGCCGACCACGTCGGCCTGCGCGACGACGCCGACTCCTGGTACGAGAAGTGGCAGGCCGCCCCGCGCGACAGTCTCTCCGACTGCGTCGGCTGCGACCCCACCGACGTCGCGGCCCACCTGTCCGAGCGCGGCCGTTTCGCCGAGGCGGTCGAGCACGCCCATCCGGTGCTCGAGGGCACGCTCAACTGCACCGAGCAGCCGCAGACGATCCTCGAGGAGCTGATGGTTCCCTATCTGCTCACCGGGCGTCTGGGCGAGGCCGCCGACGCGCATCGCCGGTCGTACCGTCTCCAGCGCTCCAACCTGGCCGACATGGCCGACATCGCCGGCCACATCACCTTCTGCTCCCGCACGGGCAACGAGAGCCGCGGCCTGGAGATCCTGCAGCGCCACATCGACTGGCTCGACAAGGCCCCGTCGCCGATGGCGGCCATGGAGTTCGCCGCCGCCGGTGGCCACCTGCTGCGCCGCGTCACCGAGCTGGGCCACGGCGACGCGGTCGTGCGCCGCGCCGGCCGTCCCGACACCACCGCGGCCGAGCTGGCCACCGAGCTCGCGACCCAGGCGTCCGAGCTGGCGGCCCGGTTCGACGCCCGCAACGGCACCACCGAGCAGAGCCGCCGCATCGCCGAGTGGCTGGCCCGCGAGCCGTTCGGCGTCACGCTGGCCCTGTCGCCGACCGCGCGCCCGGCCGAGGCCGCGCCGCGGATCGTGGTGGAAAAGGAGGAGCCGGTCGAGGTTCCGGCCGGCCTGAGCGCGGACGAGCTGCTCACCCTGGCCGAGGAGCACGCCGGCGCCGACCGCGACGAGGCCGTGACCGCGGCCTTGGCCGAGCTCGACCGGCGGTTCCCCGGCCTCGACGCCGAGCACCGCGCGTCCGACGCCGGCCTCACTGTCGAGCCTCGCCGTTCGGCCGACGCCGGCCTCACCGTCGAGCAGGCCGGCCGGCGTGCTGCCCTCGAGGGCGGCGTCATCGACTGGCGCGAGGATCCCGAGGAGGTCGAGCGGCTCTGGCGCCGCGCGATCGACCTGCTGACCGAGGCCGGCGCGACCGAGCGCGCGGCCGCGACGAGCGGCCGCCTCGGCATCCTCTACTGCCTGACCGATCGGGCTTCCGAGGGCCTCGCCATGGTGCGGGCCGAGGTGGCGCACATGACCGATCACGGCGACGACCGTCAGCGGTCGCGCGCGTGGTCACACCTGGCCATCGCGCAGTTCGTGGCCGACGACTTCGCCGCCGCCGGCGAGAGCCTCGACCGCTCCGACGAGTTCGCCGAGGCCGCCGGCCTGCCCCGGTTCCGCGCCGACAACGCGATCTGGCGGGCCCGCACCCTGATGGCCCACAGCGAGTCGGCCCAGAGCGAGTCGGCTCCCGTGCCCGAGATCCGCGAGCAGGCGCTTGCCGCGGTGTCGCGGGCGCGTGACTTCTATCGGGAGCACGGGCCTGCGGCCCGCACCGCCGAGGCCGCTCTGATGGTGGCCGACCTCGCCACCGGCGCCGAGCAGGTGGTCGAGGCCTTCGGCGAGGTGCTGGCCGGTGGCCGTCCCGAGGTGGCGCTGATGGCCCGCGCCGGTCGCGGCCGGGCGCTGCTCCACCTCGACCGGGCCGCTGAGGCCGTCCACGACCTGGTCGAGGCCGTCGCCCTCTGTGCCGAGCAGGACGAGGAGCGGGGTGGCGCCTTCGTCCGGCAGGACCTCGCCATCGCGTACAAGGAGTCGGGCCGCCCGGTCGAGGCGGCCGAAGTGGCCGAGGAGGCGCTGCTGCGCTTCGAGCGGCTCGAGCTCGGCGCCCCGGCCGACGACGTGCGCTTCCTGCTCGCCGGCCTCTACCGCGAGATCGGCGACAACCAGGGCGCCCTCACCCTCTACCGCGCGCTGATCGAGAGCCTGGCCGGCAACCCGGCCGGGCGCGGGCAGGTCGGCGAGCAGGCGGGCGCCCTGCTCTACGATCTCGACCGCGACGGCGAGGCGGCGCAGGTCTTCGAGGCTGCGGCCGAGGCGCTGCACGAGGCCGGCGATCTGATCGGCGAGCTGCGCCTGCTGCGCCGGCGGGTGAGCGCCCTGCACTACGCCGACGACGCGCCCACCGGCCTGGCCGAGGCCGACCGGGCCGAGAAGCTCTACGCCGAGCTCCCGCCCGAGCTGGCCGCCGAGCCGAACGCGATCTGGCAGCGCTCGATGGTCGCCCGCGAAGCCGCCGGCCTGCTCATGGCCCGTGGCCGGCACGCCGAGGCGGTGGCCCGGCTGGAGGAGTTGCCGCAGCGTCTGCGGGCTATCGGCGCCGAGGAGGACGCCGCCACGATCGAGAACATGCTGGGGGAGGCGCGGAACCCTACCGATGAGTAGAATCCTTAACGCACGTTAAGCACACGGCTTGACAGAGGGTTAGAGTGACCTCGTGACAACGGTTGATCAGCAGCAGCGCCCGGGGCCGCCCGCTCCCCGGCGGCGGTCGCGCCGCGACGAGATCCTGGAGATCGCGGTGGGTCTGTTCGCGGCCCGTGGCTATCACGGTGTCTCGATGGACGACATCGGCTCGGCCGCCGGCGTGACCGGTCCGGCGCTCTATCACCACTTCGCCGGCAAAGAGGCGATGCTCGTGGCGGCGCTCGTCCCGGTGAGCGAGGGCCTGCTGCACGGCGGTGAGGCCCGCGTCGCGCTGCATCCCGACGACGCCAGCGCCGCGCTGGCCGACCTGATCGACTTCCACGTCGAGTTCGCGCTGGCCAACCCGGCCGTGATCGCCCTGCACCTGCACGAGCTCGACCGCCTGCCCGAGGAGCCGCGGCGCCAGATCCGCCGGCTCCAGCGGCTCTACGTCGAGGAGTGGGTGGCCGTGCTGGGCAAGCTGCGCCCCGAGCTCGACGCGGCCGAGGCCCGCGTGCTGGCCCACGCGGCCTTCGGCCTCATGAACTCGACGCCGTTCCTGGGCGGCGAGGTCGACCGCCGCCGCCGGGCCGCGCTGCTGCGCGAGGCCACCATCCACGCGCTGACGGGGCACTGAATGATCGAGTCGCTGCTCGTCGCGAACCGGGGCGAGATCGCCCGGCGGATCGTCCGGACCGCCCGGCAGCTCGGCATCCGCACGATCGCCGTGCACTCCGAGGCCGACGCCGGCATGCCGTTCGTGCTCGAGGCCGACGAGGCGGTGTGCGTCGGCCCGGCCAACCCGGCCGAGAGCTACCGCAACGCCGACGCCGTCCTGGCCGCCGCGAAATCGACCGGCGCGCAGGCCATCCACCCGGGTTACGGCTTCCTCAGCGAGAACGCCGACTTCGCCCGCGCGGTCGAGGCCAACGGCCTCATCTGGGTCGGCCCCGGCCCCGAGGCGATCGCCGCGATGGGCGACAAGATCAATGCGCGCAACATCATGGCCGCGGCCGGCGTGCCGGTCGCGCCGGGCTCGCACGATCCGGCGGCCACTGTGGACGCCGCCGTCGCGGCCGCCACCGAGATCGGATATCCGGTGATGGTCAAGGCCGCCGCCGGCGGTGGCGGCATGGGCATGGCGGTCGCCGACGACGAAAAGGCGCTGCGTGTCGAGTTCGACAAGGTGCGTGGCTTCGCCGAGCGCATGTTCGGCGACGGCTCGGTGCTGATCGAGCGCTATTTCCCCCGGGTGCGCCACGTCGAGGTGCAGATCCTCGGCCTGGCCGACGGGCGGGTGATCGCCCTGTCCGAGCGTGAGTGCTCGGTGCAGCGCCGCAACCAGAAACTGGTGGAGGAGACGCCCAGTCCGGCCGTCTCGCCCGAGCTGCGTGAGCGTTTCCTGGCCGCCGCGGTGCGGGCCGGCGAGGCCGTCGGCTATCGCAACGCCGGCACGGTCGAGTGCCTGCTCGACCCCACCACCGGCGAGTTCTTCTTCCTCGAGATGAACACGCGTCTTCAGGTCGAACACCCGATCACCGAGATCATCCACGGCATCGACCTGGTCGAGGAGCAGCTGCGCATCGCGTCGGGCGAGCTGACCGACCCGGCGCGGGCCACCAGCGGCCACGCGATCGAGTTCCGGGTCAACGCCGAAGACCCGAAACGCTTCTTCCCCGGCCCCGGCCCGATCACCACGTGGGTCGAGCCGTCCGGCGAGGGTGTGCGCGTCGACTCCGGCTATGCCGAGGGCACGGCGGTCACCCAGCATTACGACTCGCTGATGGCCAAGCTGATCGTCGTGGGCGCCGATCGGGACGAGGCCCTCGCGCGGGCCCGCGCCGCGGTCGCCGGTTTCCAGATCGCCGGCCCCAAGAACAACCTGCCATTCTTCGCCGAGCTGCTGGAGAACCCGGAGTTCCTGTCCGGTGACTACGACACCGGCATCGTGTCCCGAATGAGGTGATCCGCCGATGACGTCAGTGAGCATCCGAGAGGTCGCGCCGCGGGACGGGTTGCAGAACGAGGAGCCCATCGCGACCGACGCCAAGGTCGCGTTGATCGACGCGCTGAGTGAGACGGGCGTACGGCGGATCGAGGCTGTCTCCTTTGTGCATCCCAAGGCCATCCCGCAGATGGCCGACGCCGACGAGGTGTGGTCGCGCGCCACGAAACATCCGGAGATCCGCTACTCCGCGCTGATCCCGAACTCGCGCGGCGCGCAGCGGGCCCTCGCCGCCGGCTTCCGTGAGATCGAGGTCGTCGTGTCCGCCTCGGACACTCACAACCGGCGCAACCTCAACCGCTCGACCGACGAGTCGCTCGACGACATCGCCTCGCTGGTCCCGCTGATCCACGAGGCCGGCGCGACGGTCGAGGTCATCGTCGCCACCAGTTTCGGCTGCCCGTTCGAGGGCGACATCGATCCCGGCCGGGTGGCGGGCATCGTGTCCCGGGTCCGTGCCGACGGCGCCGACCGCATCGCCTTCGGCGACACGACCGGCATGGCGACGCCCCGCCGGGTGCGTGATCTTCTCTCGGCCGTCCGGCCCGACCTTCTGCATTTCCACAACACCAGGGGTACGGGGCTGGCCAACATCCTCACCGCGCTCGAGCTGGGGGTGACCGAGTTCGACGCCAGCGTCGGCGGGATCGGCGGTTGCCCGTACGCCCCCGGCGCCTCGGGGAACGTGGCGACCGAGGAGGTCGTCCACATGCTCCACGACATGGGCATCGACACCGGAATAGACCTCGACCGCCTGATCGAGGTCGCCGGGGCGGCCGAGAAACTGCTCGGCCGTACCCTGCCGTCGGGTGTTCTACGCGCGGGGCCACGGACGAGATTGGTGTGATTTCCGCCGCAGGCCGCTGCGATCATTTTTCCGATTTGCCCGCGTGACCGCAGTCCCGTCGTTTCGTTACCAATACCGAGTGGCCGATATCGCCGAATACGGCGGATCCGCCACCGGTTCGAGTCGAAACGACGAGGGGCGGAACATGACGGCACTGGGGGTCGGGCGTTCACACGCCACGCTGCCCGGGCCGATCGTGCCGCCCGCCGGCGACTCCACGCCCGTGCCGCCTCACATCCAGGGGGCGGAGTGGCGTACGGAGAGCCGCGCGCGCCGGCACACCGGATCCCGGTGGGGCCTGCGAGTCCTCGTCGTCGGCGGTCTGGCCGGTGCGGCCTGGCTGCTCACCGGTGCCGCCGCACATGCCGCGGACCGGGTCGACGGGCCGGACGGCTCGTTGCTCGGCTCCGTCATCGGCGCCGACACCACAGCTCCGGTCACCGGTCTCCTGCAGGCGGCTGTAAAGCCGCTGGAGGCGGAACGACCGGGCCATGAGCGACCCTTGACCGACATCCTCGACGTTCCCCGGCGGGTTCTCTCCCATCCGGCGGAGACTGTCGACGAGGTCAATGACAACACCGGGACACCGGTGGACGCCGCCGTGAGCGACGTCGACCAGGTCCTGTCGGATGTCACCGGCACAATCCGCCTCATCGGCGGCCCGGAGACTCCGCAGCGGCTCACCGCGGTGACCGACGCGGTCACCGGCGCGGTCGCCGAGACCGAGAGCCCGGCCGACGATCGGCCGGCGCCTTCGGAGGAGGAACGGCAGAAGCCGGCGCCTTCTCAAGAAGAACGGCGGAAGCCGGCCGACGCTGGCACGGCGAGCCCTGTCACGATCAAGACCCTCCGCGCCCCGGTCGCCGGCCACCACGCCGTCGCACCGGTCAAGCACGGCAAGGTCTCCTCCGCACCGCCGGCCCACCGGCACCACCACCACGCCCGCGCCGCCCAGGCGGCGAAGGTCGTGGCGCCGGAGACGGCTGGGGAGGAAAGCACGCCCGGCGGTGACGAACCAGCCGCTCCTCTGCGGCTGCGTCTCGGGGACGTCAGCGGCACTCCGACCAGTGGGTCGGGGACACCGACGGAAGGTGGCTCCGCGGCCTTCCTGCCGGCTGCGATCGCCCGCGGCACGATGGCCAGCCATCTCGCCGCGATCGCGTCCGATGTCGAGGCCCGGCAGCACGACGCCGAGGCACCGACCGTCTCACCTGACTGAGTGATGGCGCTCGGCGGTCCGCCCGACCGCCGACGACCGGCCGGCACCGGCTTCGGTGCCCGCGGTCGGGCCCGATTCCCCATCCGCTTGCGAACAAGCGGCGAATCGTAGACGCCTGAATCACACGCACCGCACCGAAGCGCCTTGTGGGCGCACGTCGACAAGCGGAGTCAGGGCAGAAATCAACCGAGCCAGGGCACCGCTGCGCCCGAAACGCATCGCCCCAATTGAATACGTATGCATTTTGCCGAAACATTCTTGAAAGGCATTTCTTTCCTCATGAAGACTTGGGTTCGTAAGACTCTGAGCGTCGGCGTCCTGGCCGCTGGCGCCCTGCTGTTCGCCCCGGCCGCCGCGCAGGCCGACTCGATCCAGAGCAACGGCGACAACAACGGGATCCTGAACGGCACCCAGCTCGCCGTCCCGGTCCGGGTTCCGGTCAACGTCGTCGGCACCTCGGTCGGCATCCTCGGCGTGGCCGACTCGCGCGGCGCCGGCGTCAACTCGATCGAGAGCGGCCGCCGCCACGTCCAGTCCAACGGGGACAACAACGGCATCCTGAACGGGACCCAGGCGTACCTGCCGGTCAACGTTCCGGTGAACGTCGTCGGCACGGCGGCCGCGGTCGCCGGCCACGCGCAGGCCTCCGGCGTCGGCGTCAACAAGCTCGAGGAGAGCGGCCGGACCACCGAGCACGGCTGGCGTGACCACGACGGCGACATCCAGTCGAACGGCGACAACAACGGGATCCTCAACGGCACCCAGCTGTACGCCCCGATCGACGTTCCGATCAACGTCTGTGGCACCTCGATCGCGCTGCTCGGCGCGGCCGACAGCCGCGCGCTCTGCGTGAACAACCTGGAGAGCGGCTCGGTCAAGGGCAAGACCCGCGGCCGGGAGAGCGGCTGGCAGAGCAACGGCGACAACAACGGGATCGCCAACGGCACCCAGCTGTACGCCCCGATCAGCCTCCCGGTGAACCTGTCCGGCACCTCGGTCGCCGTCCTCGGCGCCTCGGACGCCCGCGCGGTCTCCGTCAACAAGCTGGAGAAGGGCACCGGTCACCACGACGATGACTTCATCCAGAGCAACGGCGACAACAACGGCATCCTGAACGGCACCCAGATCGGTGTCCCGATCAACGTGCCGATCAACGTCTGCGGCACCTCGATCGGCATCCTGGGCGCGGCCCAGTCGGCGGCGGCGTGCGTCAACGACCTCGGCGACGACGACGACCGTCGTCGTGGCGGCTTCTGGGGCGGCGACGACTGGGACGGCGACTGGGACGGCCACCACGGCCACGGCAAGCCGGGTCACCACCACGGTGGCAAGGACGACGACGACTTCGGTGGCGCCCAGGGCGAGGACCCGGACGACTACAAGGGTGACGGCGGCGTCCGCGGTGACGACGACAAGGGCTACGGCGCCAACCAGGGCGAGGAGCCCGCGGCTGAGGAGCCCGTGGACGAGGAGCCGACCGCTGGTTACACCAAGCCGGCCGCGACCGGTTCGGACACCAAGGCCACCGGTGGCCGCAAGGCCATGACCGAGGGTTCCCCGGTCACCGACCTGGCCGGCACCGTCGGCGACGCCACGGGCCTGGGTCTGCTGAACACGCTTCGCTGATCACCCGCACAGACCGGGTCGCGCCGGTCCCGGGTGCGACCCGACGACGCCAGGAGGCGTCGAGCAGTACCCGGTGTCCCTCCACGGCACCGGAGCAGTGAAACGGACGGGAGTCTCCGCAGCCGGCGGAGGCTCCCGTCCGTCGTTGCCGTGACCTTGACAAGTGGGCTACCCTAACGGTCGTTCAACCTAACGATCGTTCAGGGGGACCCAGCGTGGACGAGCTCGCGCAGACGCGCAAACGCGTGCTGGCCGGTGGCGCCGAGCGCTACCACGCGGCCAACGCGGCCAAGGGCAAGCTCTTCGCCCGCGAGCGCATCGCCCTGCTGGTCGACGAGGGTTCCTTCGTCGAGGACGGCCTCTATGCCAACAGCCTGGCCGACGGACTGCCGGCCGACGGCGTGATCACCGGAGTGGCCCGGCTCGACGGCCGCGACGTCTGCCTGATGGCGAACGACTCCACGGTCAAGGCCGGCTCCTGGGGCGCCCGCACGGTCGAAAAGATCATCCGCATCATCGAGCGGGCCGTGGAGTACGGCGTACCGATGATCTATCTGGTCGACTCGGCCGGCGCCCGCATCACCGACCAGGTCGACCTCTTCCCGGGCCGCCGCGGCGCCGGGAAGATCTTCCACACCCAGGTGCGCGCGTCCGGCGCGATCCCGCAGGCCTGCGCTCTGTTCGGCCCGTCGGCGGCCGGTGGGGCGTACATGCCGGCCTTCTGCGACGTCGTCGCCATGGTCGAGGGCAACGCGAGCATGTACCTGGGCTCCGACCGCATGGTCGAGATGGTCACCGGGGAGAAGACGACGCTCGAGGCGATGGGCGGGGCCAAGGTGCACTGCACCGAGTCCGGCGTCGGCCACTTCCTCTGCAAGACCGAGCAGGACGCGCTCGAGGTCGTCCGCACCTACCTCTCCTTCATGCCCTCGAACTGGGAGCAGCGCCCGCCGGCGATCGAGCCGAAAAGCGCGAATGGCGCCGATCTCGCGACCATGGTCCCGGAGAGCGAACGCCAGGCCTTCGACATGCGGCGCTACGTCAAGGCCCTGGTCGACGAGGGGTCGTTCTTCGAGATCCAGGCCCTGTGGGCCAAGGAGCTCACGATCGGCTTCGCCCGGCTCGACGGCGAGGTGATCGGCGTCGTCGGCAACAACTCGATGTTCAAGGGCGGCGTGCTCTTCCCCGACTCGGCCGACAAGGCGAGCCGCTTCGTGCAGCTCTGCGACGCCTTCAACGTCCCGCTGCTCTTCCTCTGCGACGTGCCCGGCTTCATGGTCGGCTCGGCGGTGGAAAAGCAGGGCATCATCCGGCACGGCGCCAAGATGGTCACCGCGATCTCCGAGGCCACGGTGCCGAAGATCTGCGTGGTGGTCCGCAAGGCCTACGGCGCCGGGCTGTACGCCATGGCCGGCCCCGGCTTCGACCCGGAGGCCACCATCGCCCTGCCCACCGCCAAGATCGCGGTGATGGGAGCCGAGGCCGCGGTGAACGCGGTCTACGCCAACAAGATCGCCGCCCTGCCGACCGACGAGGAGCGGGCCGCCTTCGTGGCCGAGCGCCGAGCCGAGTACGAGCAGGACATCGACATCATGCGGCTGGCCAGCGAGCTGGTCGTGGACACCGTCGTCGAGCCGGGCGACCTGCGCGACGAGCTCATCCGCCGCTACCGCGCCGCGCGTGGCAAAGATCGCGGCTTCGCCCGGCGCCGGCACGGCGTCACGCCCGTCTGAATCTTCGAAGGAGCACGCCATGGTGGACTTCCGGCTCGGCGAGGAGCAGGAGGCGCTGCGCGCCAGCGTCCGGGACTTCGCCGTGGAACAGGTCGCGCCCGTCATCGCCGACCACTACGAGCACAAGACCTTCCCGTACGACCTGGTTCGCCAGATGGGCAAGATGGGCCTGTTCGGCCTGCCCTTCCCCGAGGAGTTCGGCGGCATGGGCGGCGACTACTTCGCCCTCTGCATCGCTCTGGAGGAACTGGCCAGAGTGGACAGCTCGGTCGCGGTCACGCTCGAGGCGGCCGTCTCGCTCGGCGCCATGCCGATCTACCGCTTCGGCACGCCTGAGCAGCGGGAGCAGTGGCTGCCACGGCTGGCCACCGGCGAGGCGCTGGCCGGCTTCGGCCTCACCGAGCCCGGCACCGGCTCCGACGCGGCCGGCACGACGACCCGGGCCGTGCTCGACGAGGCGACGAACGAGTGGGTGATCAACGGGACCAAGGCGTTCATCACAAACTCCGGCACCGACATCACCTGCCTGGTCACCGTCATGGCGGTGACCGGCGTCAACCCGGACGGCTCGAAGGAGCTCTCCACGATCATCGTGCCCTCCGGCACGCCCGGCTTCACGGTGGCGCCCGGCTACTCCAAGGTCGGCTGGTGCGCGTCGGACACCCACGAGCTTTTCTTCGATGACGTACGCGTCCCGGCCGGCAACCTGCTCGGCGAGCGGGGTCGCGGTTTCGCCCAGTTCCTGCGCATCCTCGACGAGGGCCGCATCGCGATCGCCGCGCTCTCGGTCGGGCTCGCCCAGGGCTGCGTCGACGAGTCGGTGAAGTACGCCAACCAGCGCACCGCCTTCGGCAAGACGATCGGCAACTACCAGGCCGTCCAGTTCATGATCGCCGACATGGAGCTGCGCGCGCACACGGCCCGGCTCGGCTACTACGACGCCGCGGCCCGCATGCTGGCCGGCGACGACTTCAAGCGCTACGCGGCGATCGCCAAGCTGAACGCCAGCAACGCGGCCATGGAGAACAGCCGCTGGGCGACCCAGGTGCACGGCGGATACGGCTTCATGAACGAGTCGGCCGTCGGACGCTTCTACCGCGACGCCAAGATCCTCGAGATCGGCGAGGGCACCTCCGAGGTCCAGCGCATGCTGATCGCCCGGGGCCTCGGGCTCTGATAGAGATACGTCCGCTTTCCGACAAGAGCGGATCTCTGCTCGCGGGCCACGTCGTCCCTGCATAGGTTCGGTCTCATGGCGGCTGATGACGCGGATGACCGGGCCGGTTCCGGCTTCGCCCTCGTGCTGCGCCGCCACCGGCTGACCGCCAAGCTGACCCAGGAGGAACTGGCCACCCGGGCCGCCATCGGCGTCCGGACGGTCCGCGATCTGGAGCGCGGCCGGGCGTCCCGTCCCCAGCGCACGACGGCCGAGCTGCTGGCGGCCGCACTCAGCCTGGCCGGCGCCGAGCGCGAGTCGTTCCTGGCCGCGGCCCGTGGCCAGTCCACTGAGGATCCGCCGGCGCCGCCGACCGGCTTCCTGCGGGTGCTGCAGACCGTCGAGCTGATCGGCCGCGACGACGAGACGGCCGAGCTGGACGCCCTACTCACCGACCCTGACGGCCCGCGCGGCCTCACCCTGGTCGGCATCGCCGGCGTCGGCAAGACCAGCCTCGCCTTCGTGATCGCGCGCCAGGTGGCCCACGCCTATCCGGGCGGCGTGGCCGGCGTCGTCATCACCGACGGCAGCACGGTCGGCGAGATGCTCGGCAGCATCGCCGCCGAGTTCGGCGTCGGCCGCCCCGACGACCTGCGCGAACGGCTCGGCGGCCGGCCGGCCCTGCTGTTCGTCGACGCGGTCGAGCGTTCGCCCGAGGCCGCCGCCGAGAGCCTGGCCCGCCTGCTCGACCGGCTGCCCGAGCTGCGCTTCATCGCCACCGGCCGCCACCCGGTCGGCCTGCGGTCGGAGCGGGTGTGGCCGGTGGCCCCGCTGACCGCCCCGCCGCCCGAGACCCCGGACGCCCTGGCCGACGTGTCGGCGTACCCCGCGGTCGGTCTTTTCCTGGAACGTCTCGGCCGGCAGCTGGAGTCCGACGAGGTCGCGCCCCTGGCCGCCCTCGTCCGCCGGCTCGGCGGGCTGCCGCTCGCGATCGAGCTGGCCGCCGCCCGCGGGCGCGTGCTGACCGTCCCCGAGATCCTCGACCGTTACGGCGATCGCGTGCTCGACCTCGACCGGCCCGGCTCCGGGCTGCCGGCCCGCGAGACCGTGGTGTCGCTGCGCGAGGCCGTGGCCGCGAGCTACCGGCTGCTCGACGCCGACGAGCAGCGGGCCCTGCGCCGGCTCGCGATGTTCCGTTACCGCTGGTCGCTCGAACTGGCCGAGCAACTGATCGGCGAGGACCACGCCGACGTGGTGCACCTGCTCGACCGGCTGCTCGAGCTCGGCCTGCTCAGCGTCCGTGGCCGCCGCGCCTTCCGCTTCCGGCTGCTCGACGTGGTGCGTGACTTCGCGGCCGAGCGGGCGGCGGCCGAGGGCGAGCTCACCGAGGCGCGACGGCGGCACGCGCGGGCCCTGGCCGACCTCGCCCAGCGCACGGCGCCCGACCTGATCGGCGTCCGGCTGGCCGAGGCGGCCGACCGTCTCGACAGCGTGGCCGGCGACCTGGGCACGGCGCTGGTCTTCGCGGCCGGCGAAGATCCGCACACCGCGCTGCGGATAGCGGCCGCGCTTCCGCGCTGGTGGCGGTTCCGCGGGCGCGACGTCACGGGGCGGCAATGGCTGCGGCGGCTCGTCGACGACCCCCGCACCGCCGACGCCGACCCGGCCGTGCGGGCCTGGGCGCGCATCGGCCTGGCCCAGCTCGCGCTCGAACACGGCGCGGGTGCGGAGGAGATCGGCTCGGCCGCGTCGGCCCTGGAGGAGTTCGAACGTCTCGGCTCGGCGGCCGGCCAGCTCACCGCGCACACCCAGCTCGCGTCCCTGTGGATGACCACCGGCGGGTTCGGCGAAGCGCGCCGGCACGGTGAGGCGGCGCTGCTCCTGGCGCGCCGCGGTGGCCGTACGAGAGACATGGCCATCGCCGAGAACAACCTGACCTGGCACGAGATCCGCGAGGGTGACCTGCCGGCCGCGCGGCGCCGCCTGGCCGCGGTGGACGAGCTGGCCGGCGCGTGCGGCGAGCTCCGGCTGCGCGCGGTGGCGCTGGCCAACCTGGCCGAGGTGGCACGGCTGGACGGGCATCCCGACGAGGCCGAGCGGCTGGGGCGCAGCGCGATGACCGAGCTGATCGAGGTCGGCGACCCGAACCACCGGCGGCGGCTGCTCGCCACGATCGGCCAGGCGCTGGCCGAGTCGGGTCGCGTGGCCGAGGCGGCCGCGGTGCTCGATCAGCTCCGGCCCGACGAGGACCAGACGCCGGACGGCCCGGCCGCGGTCGTGGAGGCGGCGGTGGCGCTCAGCCGGGGCGAGAACAAGAGGGCGGCCGAGTGCTTTTCGGCGGCCGTCGAGGCGTACGACGGAGGCCATGACCCTAGAGACACGGTCGAGGCTCTCGTCGGTCTGATCGTCAGCACGCCGAACGCCGAGGAACGGGAGGCGGCCGAGCGGCGGCTGGACGATCTGTGCCGGACCGGCGGGATCACGCTGCTTCCGCGAGACCGCTCGCGACTCGGCGCTTGACGGGAGCGGGGCGCGGACAGCCGGCGATCGTGCCCCCCACGCGCCGGCCATCGCAACGCCCCACCCGTTACGCGGCGAGAACGAAGCTCCCCCGTCAGCCCCGCACGCGCCTCGGTCGCGCCGCATCCCCCTGCGCGGATCACAGTAGCTGTGCGGCGCTGCAAAGCCGGGAAGATTTGTCCCTTTTGGTCACCGAGTCGCCCGATCCTGCCGGTAGTTCTGCCGGTTGTTCCCCGGCGCTGCCACCGGCCGTGATCAGGCGGCTGCTGCGGGTTCCTGGTCGTCGGCGCTGCCGGCCGTGGCGCAGGGATTGACCGCGTCCCGGATGCGGCGGAGCGAGGTCATCAACCCGTCGAGCTCGGCCGGGCTGAGCTGGCCGATGAACCACTGCTGGAGCAGCTCCATGTGGCCGGGCAGCACCTCGTCGAGCCGCTGCCGGCCGAGATCGGTGATCACCGCGTACGAGCTGCGGCGGTCGGTCGCACAGGCCTCGCGCACGACCAGGCCGTCGCGGTCCATCCGGTCGACGACACGGGTGACACCACTGGTGGAAAGGGAGGTCTGACCGGCAAGGTCGGTCATGCGGAGCCGGTGGCCAGGGGAGCGCGCAAGCCTCATCAGCACCTCGAACTCGACGGCGGAGAGGCGGTGTTCCTCGAACTGGGCGGCGAAACGATTGGTCAGCCCCGTGAACGCCTCGGCGAACAGCCCGAAGGCGGTGAAGCGGGGGTCATCCAGGTTCGTACTCACAAGACCATCGTACACCGGCCCTTGACACGTGGAATATTGCTTGGCATATAGTTGCTGTGTCAGACAAACACCGACCGTCCCGTGCTTCGAGAGAAGGAATTGTCATGACCGAGTCCGTCGCCACCACTCGCGCCTTCGAGGGTCTCCAGATCCCGGCCGCCGGCACCTACGACCTGGATGCCGCGCACAAGCGCGTCGGGTTCGTGGCGCGACACCTCATGGTCAGCAAGGTTCGCGGCCAGTTCGCCGAGGCCAGCGCCGTGATCACGATCGCCGAGGACCCGCTGCAGTCCTCCGTCACCGCGTCGATCAACGCCGCCAGCATCGAGACCGGCCAGGTCGACCGCGACAACCACCTGCGCAGCGGCGACTTCTTCGAGTCGGAGAAGTACCCGACTCTCGAGTTCCGCAGCACCGGCATCAAGAGCCACGCGGGCGCCGAGTTCGTCCTCGACGGCGAGCTCACCATCAAGGGCGTCACCAAGCCGGTCGAGCTGGTCGTCGAGTTCGAGGGTGCCGGCACGAGCCCGTACGGCCAGTCGGTCTTCGGCTTCAGCGCGCACACCGAGATCGACCGCGAGGACTGGGGCCTGACCTGGAACATGGCCCTCGAGAGCGGTGGCGTCATGGTCAGCAAGAAGATCAAGATCGAGATCGAGGGCGAGGCCGTTCGCCGCGCCTGATCGTCCACAGAAGAGCCGCCGTCCGCATGCGTCCGCATGTCAGGACGGCGGCTCTTCGTTTACTGGTGTTACCTCCCGCCGGGATGGCAAGGTGGACCGGGCGTACAGGTTCGCTCACAGAGTGGTGATCGACGTCCGTTTCGTCCCTGGCCGTGCCGGGAGGACAAGTGGGTTTCGCACCCGAAGATCGCGTGCAGTACCGACAGAAGGTGCGTCACTGCCTCGACGCGTTCGCGCAGATGCTCGACCAGGGCGTCTTCGCGTCGCGTGAGGGCATGACCGGCCTCGAGATCGAGATCAACCTGATCGACGCGGACGCCCGGCCGGCCATGCGCAACGCCGAGGTGCTGGCCCGCCTCGACGACGCGGCCTTCCAGACCGAGCTCGGCCAGTTCAATCTCGAACTCAACGCCCCACCCCGCTCGATCGGCGGCCACGGCCTCGCCGACTACGAGCACGCCCTGCGCGACAGCCTCGACCGCGCCGCCGCCAAGGCCGACTGCCGCCTCGTGATGATCGGCATGCTGCCCACCCTCACCCCCGGCGACCTGGTCCTCGACAACCTTTCCGCCAACGAGCGGTACCGCCGGCTCAACGACGAGATGGCCGGCGCCCGCGGTGAGCAATTCCGCGTCGACATCCACGGCGTCGAACGGTTGCAGAGCGCCAGCGATTCGATCACCCCCGAGGCCGCCTGCACGAGCGTGCAGTTCCACCTCCAGGTGCCACCGGACCGCTTCCACCGCTTCTGGAACGCCTCGCAGGCCATCGCCGGCCCGCAGGTGGCGATCGGGGCGAATTCCCCGTTCATGTACGGACGGCGCCTGTGGGCGGAAACCAGGATCGCCCTCTTCCAGCAGGCCACGGACACCCGCCCGGACGAACTCAAGGCCCAGGGGGTACGCCCGCGGGTGTGGTTCGGCGAGCGATGGATCACCTCGGTGTTCGACCTGTTCGAGGAGAACGTCACATTCTTCCCGCCACTGCTCCCGATCCTCGACGAGGAGGACCCGTTCGAGGTCCTGCGGGCGGGCGGTGTGCCCCACCTGGGTGAGCTGCGCCTGCACAACGGCACGGTCTACCGGTGGAACCGTCCCGTCTACGACGTCACCGAAGGGCGCCCCCACCTGCGGGTGGAGAACAGGGTGCTGCCGTCCGGCCCGACCCTGATCGACCTGCTGGCGAACGCGGCCTTCTACTTCGGCGTGGTGCGCCAGCTGGCCGAAGAGGAACGCCCGATCTGGTCACGGCTGCCCTTCGCGGCGGCCCGGGACAACTTCCACGCCGGCGCCCGGGCCGGCATCGAGGCGACGATGACGTGGCCCGGCCAGGGCGAGATCGCGGTCACCGACCTGGTGCGCTCGGTGCTGCTGCCGAAGGCGCACGCCGGCCTGGATCTCTACGGCGTCGACCCGTCCCTGCGCGACCGCCTGTTGGCGGTGATCGACGAACGCTGCCGGCTGGCCCGCAACGGAGCCACGTGGCAGACCGATGTCGTACGCCACGCCGAACAGCATCGGGGCCTGACGCGCCCGGCCGCGCTGCGCGAGATGTTGCTCCGCTATTGGACCTTGCAGCAGACGAACGAGCCGATCCACACGTGGCCTAGCACGTAGCCGGCGCCGATCGCGGGTTATCCACATTCCCGCGTTGTCCACAGGCTGTTGACGCGATCACGGCCGTTTTCGGGAGGATGGCTGTGCAGGATGGGGCCCCTTGGGGAGGGCGGGCGCTGTGCCGCGTGGCTAAGCCTCTTTCGAGGGCTTTGGGTTGATTTGGGCGATGGTGGGTGTGGACGGTGGCGGCGCGACCGTCGATTTCGGAGCCGCCTTCTTCGTGGGCCGGGGGCGCGTCGGGCGGGCGGCGGCTGCGATCTCCGGGTCCACCACCGGGGCCTTGAGTTCAGCGGTCTTCTCGTCGCCGGTGGCGGGCTCGGGCCTTTCGGCGGCCGGCTTGACCGCCTTGGGCGCGGGTCGGGTGCTTACGCCGCTCGGCTGGGCGTTTCCGCTGGTGGCCTTCTGGTTGGGCGGTGCAGCGGGACTCGGGGCTGGACGCGGAGCCGGGGTGGCGGGGTTTCCGGCCGCAGTCGGGACCGGACGTGGAGTCGGGGTGGCGGCCGCGGTAGGAGCTGGGGTCGAGGTAGTAGCCGGCGCTGCGTTCGAGGTGGGGACTTCGGGCGGGCCGACATTGGGGTGATCCGAGGATTGGGGTGATTTGTCGGTCTGGGGAGCGGCCGACTGCGTGGGGACCTTTGAGCGGCCGAACAGCCTGGTTCTCGCTTTGGCGGGCTTTTCGGGCGCTGCTTTGGCCTCGACTGATGTGGTGGTCCGAGCCTCGGGCGGTGGGATCACGGGGGTCGCGGCGGCGGGGGTGGGGCGGGCTGTGGCGGCTCGGGTGGCTCGGCGATTGGCGGTGGAGCGTGCGGCGGCGACGGTCATCGCGGAGCCGGCCAGGCCGGTGAGGACGGCGTAGGGGGCTATCAAGTACGCCGACTCGATCGGGCCCAGGGCGCCGGTCAAGCGTGGGGCCAAGGCCAGGAACGCGAAGGCGACCAGCAGCGGGCCGGCGGCGCCGGAGGTGGCGGCGGCCGCGCTCAGGTCTCCTCGGCGGGCGGACGCGGCCACGGCTATGGCGCCGATCAAGAAGGCGGCGGCCAATGTCAGGAGGGCGCTCGGCCAATAGATGGCGCCGTAGCGGCCGCTCGAGGCGACCTCGGCGAACTGCCAGCTCGTCAGATAGGTGGCCGACGTGCGGTTCGTGGCCAGCTCGACGATCACCGCCGCGATCGCCAAGGCCCACAGCCAGACCGTGGTGGCGATCAGGTTGGCCGCTACCGGGGTCGACGAGACCGCCCAGAAAGCCACTATCAAGCCCAGGAGCAGGCCGATCGCCGCGTAACCGCCGGCGATGACCTGGGGTGTGAACGTGTCCGGGCGTACGGCCGAACGCGCGGGAAGCGCGATCAGCGCGACCGTCACCAAGGCGCCCAGGGCCGCGCAGGCGGCCAGGGCGAAACGCCAGGCGCCGGTGGTTCTCGGGCCCGGGCCACCTCGGACCCGGCTGCCGATGACCGCGCCGAAGACCGTGGCGCTCGCGGCTATCCATGTGGCCCAGCCCAGACTGCCGAGCCAGGCGCTGTCGTCCGGTGTCGTGGCGCTCGGCCAGACCACCACGCCCAGGCCGTAGCCCAGGCCCAACTGGGCGGCGCCGGCGCCCGCCGCCACTCCGGCGGCGGTGGCCACTCGCGCGATCCAGCCATCGTCGGCCTTGTTGCCGGCCCGTTTGTCGGCCATGCCGGGCACTGTAGCGGTAAGCGCCGATGCCTGCTAATCCGTCGGTAACCGCACGGATGGCCGTTTCACCCGGGCCGACCTGGTGTGTTTGTCCCGGGGAGGCCAGACACGTCCCCCAAGATTCGATACGTTGACCCCTGCGGGTGACCTAGCCGGAGGAGTGGCTGATGTCCGACGAGAAGCGGCCCGGCGAGCCCTCGGAGAAGCCCGCCGCCGATGACGCGACCCAGCTCGACCTGCCAGCCGTGGACGACGAGACAAAGGCCGCCGGCGAGGCAAAGGCCGTCGGCGAGACCAAGGCCGCCGGTGAGACCGGGGCCGTCGACGAGACCGTGGCCGCCGGCGAGATCGCGAAGGCCTCCGCCCCGGTGCCTCCGCCTTCGGACGACGACACGCTTTCGGGTGGCGGCCGGCCTGACGACACGCTTGATGACGTACGGACTGTGCCGGCCTACAAAGACAAGCCGACCACTGTCATGCCGGTCGACGACTGGGCGCCCAGCCGGGCCAATCCGGCCTGGTCGGGGCGGGCCGAGGTGCGCGCGCCGCAACCGGGCCGGGGATATCCGGAGGTCGACTGGGCGGCCGCCGACGCCGAGCCGCGAGGGCGTGACCGCTGGTGGATGCCGATCGTCGTCGGCATCATCGCGTTGGTCCTGCTCGGTGTCCTGGCCTGGGCGATCTACGTGATCGTGCAGGACGACGACAGCAACGACACGCCGGCGCCGGTGGCGACGACCTCGTCGGCGGCCGCGCCCACGCGCATCGCCACCACGACCGCGACGACGACCACGGAGACCACCACGCCGAGCACGGCACCGACCACGACGTCGCCGACCGGCAACACCACCGATCCGACGGACACCGAGGTCACGGTGCCCGCGCTGCGAGGGCTGGCGCTTCCGGCAGCCCAGTCGGCGCTGAACGCCACCGGCCTGAACTACCGGATCATCTACCGCGTGGTGAACGCGCCGGCGGGGACCGTGTTCGACAGTGACCCGGCGGAGGGGCAGGAAGTACCACCGGACACTGTCGTCACGCTCCTGGTCGCCGCGGAGGGCACGACGACCGTGCCGACGACGACCGCGACCACCGGCGCCACACCGGGCGCCGACACCGACGGTCAGTGACGGTCAGCGGTTGGCCCGCGAACGGGCCTGGACCACACCGCTTCCCAGGCCTGGCTGCCGGCCGTTGCGCGCCCGGGGGTCGGGCGCCTTGCCGACGGCGCGCAGGCCGCTGACCTGGACGAAGATGGATCGTCGCTCGACCGCGTCTCCCGAGGGGTTGAGCTCGTAACCGTCCAGCCAGATCCAGCCCTCGTACGTGGGCCAGTCATGAACCCGGATGACACGGAAGAGCATCGGCGCCGCGAACTGGACGCTGGCCGCCTTTGTCACGTGTATGACATCACCGGACCGAGGTAACACGTCAACTCCTGCCCTGTATTCGTCTCGGGGTGAACCTTGACACGGAAGCAACAAGTGTGCACGGCAGAAACGCCATTGCAAGCATCCGATGATGCCAATCACCGAAAGCGTTGCAGAACGTCACCATGACCGATGCCGCGGGAGGATCCCTAGTGGATCAGTCCAATTCGGACGCGGCGAGGATCGGCACCGCGTAATCGGCGCCGCATCGGTGCACTGGGCCGCGCTCGGCCGCATCCTCCAAGTTGACAGAGTGACGCGAGCCATACCGAAAAGATTGCACTACGAGTTCGATCGATGCAAGTTGCATGTCAGCCATCCGTGATTGTTGGTCTTGGCGGCCGTCAACTTGAATCATTAAATGATCGACAGGGAGACTGGTGCTCGTGAATCAGCATCGCAGTCCCACCATTCGCCGCCGCCGGCTCGGGGTCGAGTTGCGCCGGCACCGGGAGGCGGCCCGAATCACGATCGACGTGGTGGCCGAGCGAATCGGGTGTTCGACGTCCAAAGTGTCCCGTATCGAGACGGGTCATACGAGCGCCACGCCCGCCGATGTCGCCGCCATGCTGGACATTTATGGCGTAAGTGCCGCGGTGATGCAAGAGCTTGTCCAAATTGCCCGAGAAGCGCGGCAAAAGGGGTGGTGGCATCCCTTTTCAACGGTTTTGAGCGGCGCCTATGTGGGACTCGAGGCGGCCACCAGGTCCATCCGGACGTACGAACAGCAGGTCATCCCCGGTTTGTTGCAGAGCGAAGAGTATGCAATTGCGATGATTCGGGCCGCCCGGTCGGGGGACAACGACCAGGAAATCGCGCAGCGAGTGCGCGTCCGGATGGAGCGGCAGTCGTTATTGATTCAGGACGATCCGATCGATCTTTGGGTGGTGCTCGATGAGGCGGTGGTGAGCCGGCCGGTCGGCGGCGACGCGGTGATGCGTGATCAATTGGCGAAATTGATCAATGCCGCGCGGTTGCCGAACGTCACCTTGCAGATCTTGCCGTTCGCCGTCGGTGCGCATGCGGGCATGGACAGCACGTTCGCCATTCTCGAGTTCGAGGAGGAGGGGGACGCGGACGTGGTCTACATCGACAACGCGACCGGTGGTCTGTTTTTGGAGAAGGCCGAGGAGCTCGGCAAGTACATCTCCATCTTCGAGAACATCCAGGCGACGGCCCTCCCCCCGGAGGAGTCCATCGAGATGATTGAAATGCTGGTAGAGGAGCCATTGTGGAAGTCGAATCGAAGGGTTTCCGGCTCGATCTGAGCCGCGCACAGTGGTTCAAGAGCACGCGCAGCGGCCCGAACTCCGACAACTGCGTCGAAGTGGCCTTCGTGGATGAGGCCATAGCCGTACGCGACTCCAAGAACCCGGACGGTCCGGCGCTGATCTTCACCGCCGCCGAGTGGGACGCGTTCGTCGGCGGCGCCAAGGACGGCGAGTTCGACCTCTGACCTCGCGGTCCTGTCACCACGCGGCCGGCCCTCCCGTCGAGCGGGAGAGCCGGCCGTAGTCATTTCCGTAGCCGCCTCGTTGAACCGCCAAAAGCTAGCGAGGCAGGGCAGACATATGACGATCGGTTCGGAAAACCTCAGCAACGGATCCTCCTCCACGGCGCAGGACCGGTTCAGCGGAGGAGTCAGCGCGTACCGCCAGAACCGGCGCGACGCACTTTCGGAGACCAGCGACAGCTCGTCCGGGCTGCCGGTCCGGTCGCCGGGCAGGTCACACAGCATCGAGCCGATCAGTCCGCTCGACCGCGCGGCCAAGCTGCCGTCGCTCGACATGCAGGGCCTGTCCGAGCCGGTCTTCCCGTCCAGCGGCTGGCCCGACTCCGGATCGCAGTCGATGGCCGATCACCCGCTGCTCCGCGGCCTGCTCATGGAACTGCCGGCCCGGGGAACGCTGCCGCCGTCGGACTGGCTGGACCGCTGGTTCGAAGCGGCCCGCTCGATCCTCGAGCTGCTCTACGTGCAAGAGGCCAAGAAGAACTAGCGGATGCCGGCCGGGACCCTCGGCCGGCCGCGCCCCATCGGGGCCAGCACCAGCACGCTGAGACGGCTGTGCCGCAAGGCGGCCCGGATTCCGATGGCCAGCACGGCGACGCCCACCACGGTGATCGCGATGCCGGCGAGGTCGGCGCCGGGCACCTCCACCACCCGGGCCGCGATCGGCAGGCCCAGCAGTGTGGCCAGGGCGGTCACCTGCAGCGGCACCAACATCAGCGGGTGAGCGGCCGCGGCACGCAGACCCGGCGGAACGGGAGTCTGCGGAGCAGAGACGAACGCCCCCGCGCCGCGACGCACCCGGCCCAGCCGGTGCAGGCTCGCGGTCAGCACGATCAGAGCCGGCACGGCCGAGGCCAGCGCGGCCGCCGGAGCTGACGAATCGCCCGGCATGAGACCGGTCACGACCGGGACGGCGACGAACACCGAAGCGCCGGCCGCGACCAGCGCGGTGAGAAGGGCGGCGCGGCGCCGGAGCTCACGCGCCGAACGGGCGGCCGACAGCCTGTCGGCCAGCAGCCCGGCAGTGAGCCAGACCGCGACCAGGGCGCCGGCGAGGATGAGGTCCGCAACGGTGTTCACATCGACCAGCCTTCACCCGGCGCGCACGAAGCGAAACCGGGTTATCACCGGACCGACACCCGTAGGGGAGTGTTCTCCGACACCCGGGTCATCCCCGAGCACCCACAGTGGAGCGATTTGTCCTAGACCGCGAAGGTCGTGACAGGTTCGGTGGCGGGAGCGGGCGGAGTCGCCTTCCACAGACCGCTGCGCTGGGCGGCCAAGCGGGCCAGGTAGGCGGGGTTCAGCAGGATGTACCGCTTCCACAGGCGCTTGGGCTCCAGACCCAGACGCCACAGCCACTCCAGGGCGTACTTCTGCATCCACGCGGGAGGGTTCTTGAGCAAGCCGGCGTGATAGTCGAAGGCGGCGCCGACGGCCAGCAGCGGCATGTCGAGAAGCGGACGCATCGCGTAGGTGAAGATCTCCTGCCGCGGGCAGCCCAGACCGACCAGGACGATGCGGGCGCCGGACGCCTTGATCCGCTCGGCGATCTCTTCCTGTTCGCCCGGGTGGTTGGAGCGGAACTTCGAAGGTTCGGCGCCGGCGATCTTCAGCGCGGGGAACATGCCCTCCAGGGCCGGGATCAGGCGGTCGAGGGTGGGCTGGGTGGAGCCGTACAGATAAACAGGAAGGCCGTCGGCGGCGGCCTGCTCCACGACCTTGAGGGTCAGGGTGGGGCCGTAGACGCGGTCGGCCAGGTTGGCCTTGTGGAGAAGGTTCAAGGCCCAGCGGACGGGCTGGCCGTCGGGGGTCACCAGGTCGAAAGAGTTGAGGCGGGCGTTGTGGGCCTTGTCCTCCACGCCGGTCATGACGCCGTGCACGGCCAGGGCCGTCACCGCGTAGGGGTGGCGGGCGTGGGCGGCCTCGATGATCTTCTGGGTGGCGGTGGCGTAGTCGGTGATGTCTACCAGGACGCCTAGGACGCTGCGCTTGCCCGAATGGACGTCGGTCTGGTTGGCGGTCACAGCACGCTCCATGGGGTTTCGGCCACCTGTCGATTTTCGCCGGTGAGCATAGCGGTGGGGTAGAGGAGTCATCCCGCCGAGCGTTCGCGCCGGGGCTACTTATTCCTGGGCTTCTTTTTCCTGGGGCTCCGCCCCAGACCCCGGCCATCGCTGCTGGGACCCCGTCTGACGATTGGGTGCGGGCTTTGTGGGTGGTTGGGGTTGGGGTGGGGTCCCGCTGCGGCGGCTGACGAGGGGATCACAAGCGTCTGGGGTCCGCAACCAAACCCCGGTTGCAGACCCCAGCCCCTTGCGATCAAAACCAGTGAGCCGTCGCAACGGGACCCCACCCCAACCCCGCGGGGGAACAAATCGGGTAGTTCCACTTCTCCCCGCGACGCGCCCGAGCCTCACAGACACGGCGCGATTCCAAATCGTGACCTGGCACCTGTCAGAAACTTCAGACTGAAGAAATCTCACTCAAGAAAACTTCACCCACACGAGCCCCGAGCCCTAAGCGCGGCCGCCTAACTCACCGCGCCCACCGCACCGTGGGGGTCTGGGGGGTCGCCCCCCAGGTAGATATGACGAGGCGCCTTGGTTCGCGTTCCTCAGCGAACACAAGGCGCCCAGCGTCTCGTGGGGATGGGGGGAGTTGAACCCCCACGTCCTTTCGGACACACGGACCTGAACCGTGCGCGTCTGCCATTCCGCCACATCCCCGTGGCTATGAGGCCTGCCCTAAGGCCTGCCTTTTTGTTACTAGCTGCGACAGACTACGCTGTCGCTGGTCACCATGCGAGTTGATATCGCCTGTGACGCCGAGAAGACTAGCACGGCGTCTACGGGTGTCATACGAGGGTCAGAAGTGCCGGTCGTCCTTGAGCTACAGATGCGCAAGCGGCGGCCGGATACCATCATGTCCTCGGAAGCCGAGGAGGAGCCGGTGAGCGTGCTGCAGCGCTTTGAGAAGCGATTGGAAGGCCTGGTCGAAGGGGCCTTCGCCAAGGTGTTCAAGGGTGTCGTGCACCCTGTGGAGATTCTGAATGCCATGCAGCGGGAGGCAGAGGCGCACAAGGCCATCCTGGCCGGTGGCCGCACGCTGGTGCCGAACCGCTACGTGATCGACCTCTCACCTTATGACCACAGCCGGCTGGCGCCCTATGCCGCCGCGCTGGCCCAGGAGCTGGCCCAGTCTCAGGCCGAGTTCATCGGTGAGCAGGCCTGGACGGTCTACGGCGACGTGATCGTCGAGATCGAGCGTGGGGACGGGCTCGACACGGGCATGTTCCGCGTCACCGCCGAGGTCTACACCGGTGGCGAGGTCGCCCCGGTGCAGCAGCCGGCCTATGACGCCGGGCCGCAGTACCCGCCCTACGACCAGGGTGGCTACCAGCAGCACGGTGGCGGCGTGCCGAACGGGCGCGGCAGCGTGGGTCTCATCTCCGGTGACGGGCGCACGTACCCGCTCCAGATGGGCTCGACCGTGATCGGCCGGGGCGACCAGGCGAACCTTCGCCTGCCCGACGTCGGCATCTCGCGGCGGCACGCGCGGCTCGACTACGACGGCAACCAGGTCGTGCTGACCGATCTCGGGTCGACGAACGGGACCATGGTCAACGGCCAGCGGGTCTCGGCCGTGGCTCTGAACCCGGGCGACATGATCCAGCTCGGGACGACCACGCTCACCTTCCGAGTGGACGGCTAGCGACCTTGCCCGAATTCGTCCTCACCGTCGCCCGGTTCGGCTTCCTCATCCTTCTGTGGATCTTCGTGTTCACGGTGGTGGGGGTGATCCGTAAGGATCTCTTCGCCGGGGTTCGGTCCAAGGGCATCGTCGCCAGCCCTCGGGGGGTGGGTGGCGCGGTGCCCTCGGGTCCGCCGCCGGCGAAGGCCAAGCGCGGTAAGGCGGCACGGCAACTCGTGGTGACCGCCGGTCAGTTGGCCGGCACGCGCATCACGCTGAGTGAGGCACCTATCACTATCGGTCGTGCTGAGGACTCCACCCTCATCATCACCGACGATTTCGCCTCCGCTCGGCACGCTCGGCTCGTGCCGCGGGACGGTCAGTGGTTCGTCGAGGATCTCGGCTCGACGAACGGCACGTACCTCGACCGCGGTAAGGTCTCCGGACCTACTCCCGTCCCCCTTGGCGTACCGATCCGAATCGGTCGCACTTCACTCGAGTTACGGCCATGACCCTGACCCTGCGCTACGCCGCTCAGAGCGACCGCGGTCTGATCCGAGACCTGAACCAGGACTCCGTCTACGCCGGGCCGCGGCTGCTTGCTGTCGCCGACGGGATGGGCGGCATGGCCGCCGGTGACGTCGCCTCCAACATCGTCATCGCCGCGATGGCGCCGCTCGACGAGGACGTCCCCGGCGACGCTCTGGTCGACGCGCTGCGCCACGCGGTCGGTCTCGCCAACCAACATCTGCGTGACACCGTCGACGCCAACCCGCAGCTCGAGGGCATGGGCACCACGCTGACCGCTGTCCTCTTCTCGGGCAGCAAGTTCGGCATGGTGCACATCGGCGACAGCCGGGCCTACCTGCTGCGCAACGGTGAGTTCGCCCAGATCACCAAGGACGACACCTACGTGCAGATGCTCGTCGACGAGGGGCGTGTCAGCCCCGAGGAGGCGAGCAGCCATCCGCAGCGGTCGCTGCTGACCCGCGCCCTCGACGGCCGGGACATCGACCCGGAGTACTCGGTTCGCCAGGTGCTCAAGGGTGACCGCTACCTGATCTGCAGCGACGGCCTGTCCGGCGTCGTCAGCGCCGACACGATCGGCCAGACGATGCGGGAGATCGCCGACCCGCAGGCGTGTGTGGAGCGGCTGGTGCAGCTCGCGCTGCGCGGCGGTGGTCCCGACAACATCACCGTGGTGATCGCGGACGCGACCGACCACGACATCGTCGAGCAGGCGCCCATCGTGGGCGGCGCCGCCTCCATCGACCGGGGCAACAACACGGTCGCCGACGCCTCCACGCCGGCCTCGCGGGCCGCCGCGCTCCAGGCCCCGCGGCCGGCGCAGCCGCAGCCCGAGCCGCAGCAGCAGGACGAGCCGGCGCCCAAGGGCCACCCGGTGCGCACCAGCCTGCTCGTGCTCGTGCTGCTCGGTGTGCTCGGCGGCGGTCTCTGGCTGGGCTACCGCTACACCCAGGACCAGTACTACGTCGGTGCGACCGACGCGGGTCAGATCGCGATATTCCGCGGCGTGCCGGGGCAGATCGCCGGTCTCGACCTGTCGACGGTGAACGAGACCAGCCCGACCCGGCTCGACGACCTGACCTCGGTCGCTCAGGACAGGGTGAAACAGGGCATCCACGCCGAGGACCGGCCGGACGCCCAACGCATGCTGACCGAGCTCACCGTCGACCAGCCGTCGAACCCGAACCTGAAACCGCTGTGCACCACGGCCGCCGCGGCGGCTGCGGCTCCCACCACTCCGGCCCCCACGGCGCCGGCGTCGGCGGGCGTCGCCACCACCGCACCCGCTCTTCCGCCGTCGGCTCAGGCAACCGAGTCCGCGCCCCCGGTCGTCGATCCGGTCGGGTGCCGGACAGTCAACTGAGCTCCGGCTCGACAACGTCTGGGGATACCTCTTGACCGCGCCCGCCGTACCGGCTCCCACACCCAGCTCCACGGGTGAGATGTCGCGTATCCCGGGAATGAAGACCCAGCGGAACGCCGAGCTGGGTCTGCTCGCGTTCGCGATGGCGCTCGTGGCGGCGTACGGCGCCATCGTCGAGGCGAATCAGTTCGACAAGATCACCCCGACCTTCTGGGTGCCGGCGGCGCTGCTGAGCGTGCTCTTCCTGGGGCTGCACGTCGTGGTGCGCTACACCGCGCCGTACGCGGACCCGGTCCTGATCCCCGCTGTGGCCCTGGTCAACGGGCTCGGCGTGGGCTTCCTGCGCCGCCTCGACCTGGCCCGCTCGATCGCCAACAACGAGCCCGAGCCGGGCTTCTTCGCCGGCACGGGCGGGCGGCAGCTGGCCTGGACGCTGGCCGCGCTGATCCTGGCCTCGGTGCTGCTGCTCGTGGTGCGCGACCACAAGGTGGTCTCCCGCTACGCGTACACCCTGGGCCTGGTCGGCATCGTGCTCGTCATGATCCCGGCCGTGCTCCCGTCGAGCCTGTCCGAGATCAACGGGGCCAAGCTGTGGATCCGGGTCGGCTCGTTCTCGATCCAGCCCGGCGAGTTCGCCAAGCTGGCCCTGGTCTCGTTCTTCGCGTACTACCTGGTCCGCAAGAGGGAAGTGCTCTCGCTGGCCAGCCGCCGGTTCCTCGGCATCGACTTCCCGCGCGGGCGCGACCTGGGCCCGGTCGTCACGGTGTGGCTGCTCAGCCTCCTGGTTCTGGTCTTCGAGAAGGACCTGGGCACGGCGCTGCTCTACTTCGGCCTGTTCGTCGTGACGCTCTACGTGGCCACCGAGCGGGCCAGCTGGCTGATCATCGGCCTGCTGCTGTTCTTCGGCGGCGTCTACCTCGCCTATCTGCTGGGCGCCTCGGTCGGTGGCCCGTTCGCGAACTTCTACGACCGGGCCGAGGTGTGGCTCGAGCCGTTCGCGACGGAGAACTACGACCGGGTGGGCGGCAGCTATCAGCTCGTGCAGGGATTGCTCGCGCTCGGCACGGGCGGGCTGTTCGGCTCCGGCCCGGGCTCCGGGTCGCCCGGCTTCGTGCCCGAGGTGCGCACCGACTTCATCTTCGCCGGCATGGGTGAGGAGATCGGCCTGTTCGGCCTCTCCGCGCTGCTGGTGATCTATCTGCTGATCGTCGAGCGCGGCCTGCGGGCCGGCCTGGCGGTGCGCGACTCGTTCGGCAAGCTGGTCGCCGGCGGCCTGGCGTTCACCCTCGGTTTGCAGGTCTTCGTCATCCTGGGTGGCATCACCGGACTTATTCCGCTCACGGGTCAGACCACGCCGTTCCTGTCGGCGGGTGGCTCGTCGCTGATGGCGAACTGGTTGTTGATCGCGATGCTGTTGAGAATCTCCAACGCGGCCCGGGGGCCTGCGGCGAGCGGTGGCGGCGTCGACCGCCCCGGCGGACCCAAGAAGGCCCCCACCCAGCTCCACGGCGCCATGACGGAGGTGATCAAGCCGTGAACGCACCCCTTCGCCGGGCCGGCGTGGTCATCCTGGTCCTGTTCGGCCTGCTGTTCGCCAACCTCAACTGGGTGCAGGCGTACAAGGCCGACGCCTACCGGACGAACGAGTACAACCGCCGGGTCGTGGTGGCGCAGTACGAGCGCCCGCGCGGCGTGATCGAGGCGGGCGGCATCGGCCTGGCCACCAACAAGGTCACCGACGACACCCTGAAGTACCTGCGCGTGTACCCCCGGAAGGAGGTCTACGCGCCGGTGCTGGGCTACCGCCCGGTGGGGCTGGCCGCCACGGGCATCGAGAACAGCGAGAACGACTTCCTGTCGGGCGAGAGCGACAAGCTGTTCGCCGACCGGGTGAAGGACATGTTCACCGGCAACGACACCGGTGGCGGCAATGTCGTGCTGACCTTGAACCCCAGTGCGCAGGAAACGGCGTACAAGCAGCTGCTCAACAACCAGCGTGACGTGCAGAAGGGCGCGGCGGTCGCGATCAACCCGCAGACCGGCGCGGTGCAGGCCATGGTGTCGATCCCCAGCTATGACCCGAACCCGCTGGTCAGTCATGACGAGAAGGCGGCCGCGGCGGCGTACAACAAGCTCAACAAGGACGAGGATCAGCCGCTGCTGAACCGGGCCACGCAGGAGACGCTGCCGCCCGGGTCCACGTTCAAGGTGATCGTCGCGGCGTCCGCCCTGCAGAACGGCTACAACCAGCAGACCGAGATCCCGGCCGGCAGCAAGTACGAGGAGAGCGGCGCGGTCATCCGCAACGCCGAGGACGAGGTCTGCCCCGGCGGCCAGGTCACTCTCAACGAGGCGCTGACCGAGAGCTGCAACACCGGCTTCGCCAAGCTCGGCGTCACCCTGGGCCGCGACAAGGTGCTGGCGGCGGCGAAGGCGTTCGGCTTCGAGGACGACAGCCTCAAGGTCGGCAACCTCGAGGGTGACGGGCTGCCGGTGGCGGCCAGCGACACCGGCAAGATCGCCAACCCGGACGGCAGCGTCGACAAGGGGGCCCTGGCCCAGTCGTCGATCGGCCAGCGCGACGTGCGGATGACGCCGTTGCAGGGCGCGCTCATCGCCGCGACGGTGGCCAACGGCGGCAAGCAGATGCGCCCGTACCTGGTGCAGCAGCTGCTCAGCCCCGACCGCCGTTCGATCTACAACGCCGACCCCAAGACCCTGCGTACGCCGGTGAACGAGACCGTCGCCTCCGATCTCAAGGAGATGATGGTCAGCGTCGTCAAGAACGGCACGGGCAAGAAGGCCAAGATCAGCGGCTTCGAGGTCGGCGGCAAGACCGGTACGGCCCAGAACGCCGAGGGCGCCGACCCGCACGGCTGGTTCATCGGGTTCGCCTACAACGAGAAGGGTGAGGCGGTCTCCGCGGTCTGCGTCATGCTGGAGAACGTGCCCGGCGGCCATGCCAGCGCCGAGGCGGCCCGGATCGCCGGGCTCATCATGAAGGCCGCGGCCGGTCGGGGAGGGGACTGAGCATGATCAGCCCTGGGGTGACCCTCGGCGGGCGCTACCGTCTCGACGAGCGGATCGCCGGCGGTGGGATGGGCGACGTGTGGCGCGGCACCGACGAGGTGCTGGGCCGGACCGTCGCTGTCAAGATCCTGCTGCCCGCGCTGCTCGACGAGCCGGGCTTCGCCGAGCGCTTCCGGGGCGAGGCGCGCACCATGGCCACGATCAACCACCCCGGCGTCGTCGACGTCTACGACTACGGCAGTGACCAGCAGCTCGCGTTCCTGGTCATGGAATACGTCGAGGGCGACGCGCTCTCGCGGACGCTGAGCCGGGTCGGCCGGCTGACCCCGGCCCGCACGATGGCGCTGGTCGCCCAGGCCGCCGACGCGTTGCAGGCCGCCCACGCGAACGGCATCGTCCACCGCGACGTCAAGCCGGGCAACCTGCTCGTGCGCCCGAACGGCACGCTCGTGCTCACCGACTTCGGCATCGCCCGGTCGGCGCTGGTCGGGCAGCTCACCGTGGCCGGCTCGGTGCTCGGCACGGCCTCGTACATCTCACCCGAGCAGGCGTCCGGCGCCGTCGCCACGCCCGCCTCCGATGTGTACGCGCTGGGCGTGGTCGCCTATCAGTGCCTCTCCGGCCACCGGCCGTTCGACGGGGCCACGCCCCTCGAGATCGCGATGAAGCACGTCCGGGACAACCCGCGCCCGCTGCCCGGCGACATCCCGCCCGCGGTGCGCAGCATCGTCGACCGCGCCATGGCCAAAGACCCGGCCGCCCGCTGGCCGTCGGCCTCGGCGATGGCCGCGATCGCCCGCCAGGCCGCGGCGTCGCTGGCCGCCACCGCCCAGCAGCCCGCGAGCGCTCCGCAGCCGATGCGGGCCGCGCCGCCGGTCAGCCCGGCCGGTGCCCCGCGGCCGCCGTCCGGTCCGTCCATGCCCGGCTCGCCGGTCGTGGGCGGGGGCGCCCGACCGCAATATCCTCCGGTGCAGCGGCCCGTCTCCGGCGCCCGCGGCGCCGCCTCCGTACCATCCGGGCCGCCGGTTCAACCGCAGCCCTACCGCCAGCCGTATCAATCACAGCCGGCCCCGGCCGCCAAGCCGGAAAGCTCCGGCGGGCGGCAGGTGCTGATCGTGCTCGCCGTGGTTCTCGCGCTGCTGGTCCTGCTCTGCGCGGGGGTCATCTCGTTCCTCCTCAAGCAGGGCCAGGACAACGCGGCCGAATTCCACACGGGCGTCGATGGCGGGGCACCGCCGGCGGCGTCGTACCGTCTAACCACACAGACGGGCGCCAACCCCGGCTGGATCTCAGCGAACGAAGGACGACAGACGTTATGACGGCGCAGGCCCGCCTGCTCGGTGGCAGGTATCAGGTCGGCGAGCTCTTGGGCTACGGCGGCATGGCCGAGGTGCACCGGGGACGCGATCTCCGGCTCGGCCGCGACGTGGCCATCAAGATGCTGCGCACCGACCTGGCCCGCGACGCGACGTTCCAGGAGCGGTTCCGCCGCGAGGCGCAGAACTCCGCGGCCCTGAACCACCCGGCGATCGTGGCCGTCTACGACACCGGTGAAGAGATCTCGGCCACCGGCGAGAAGCTGCCGTTCATCGTCATGGAGTTCGTCAACGGGCGGACCCTCAAGGAGGTCCTGGCCCAGGAGCAGCGCCTCCCGGTGCGGCGGGCCCTCGAGATCATCGCCGACATCGACGCCGCCCTGGAGTTCAGCCACCGGCACGGGATCATCCACCGGGACATCAAGCCCGGCAACGTGATGATCACGCAGAACGGCCAGGTCAAGGTCATGGACTTCGGTATCGCCCGGGCTCTGGCCAGCGGCGCGACCACCATGACGCAGACCAGCGCGGTCATCGGCACGGCGCAATATCTGTCACCCGAGCAGGCCCGGGGCGAGGCCGTCGACGCCCGCTCCGATGTGTACGCGGCCGGTTGCGTGCTCTTCGAGCTGCTCGTCGGGCATCCGCCGTTCGTCGGCGACAGCCCGGTCAGCGTGGCCTATCAGCACGTCCGGGAAGACCCCAAGGCGCCCAGCGAGATCAACCACGAGGTTCCGCCGGACGTCGACGCGATCGTGCTCAAGGCGCTCGCGAAAAACCCGATCAACCGGTATCAGAGCGCCCAGGAGATGCGGGCCGACGCGCTGCGCGCCGTCTCCGGTCGCCCGGTGCTGGCCACCCCGGTGATGTCGCAGGCCGAGACGATGGCCTTGCAGCAGGGCCCGCAGCCCCGGCAGTGGCAGCCGCAGGCCGCGACGACCATGCAGCGCCCGGTCGGCGGCATGCCGCCCGGCCAGCAGGACCGCCGCTCGTCGTGGGTGTGGGCGTCGCTGGCCGCGCTCGGTGTGCTGGTCGTGATCGTGCTCGGCGTGGCCCTGGCCATGACCCGCGACGACGACAAGCCGACCACGACGCCGACGCCGACCCAGTCGACGCCGGCGCTGGTGGCCGTGCCCAACCTCGAGAACCTGAGCAACGACGACGCGATCGAGGCGCTGGAGAAGGCCGGCTTCACCAAGATCTCGGCGGAGAAGCCGCGGCAGGACACCGACTGCGACGGCACCGTCGAGAGCCAGACCCCCAAGGCCGGCGAGAAGGTCACCGTCGACACGCAGGTCTCCTACCAGCTCTGCAACAAGCCGGACGAGGTCACCGTGCCGTCCGGCCTGGTCGGTGGCACCAAGGACAACGCGGAAGCGCGGCTGCGCGAGCTGGGCCTGAAGCCCAACTTCCAGACGGTCGACAGCATCCAGCCGACCGGCGTCGTGACCAAGGTCGAGAAGCAGGGCAAGACGGTCGAGCCGGGCACGACCATCGACGTCGCGGTCTCCAACGGCAAGCTGGTCAAGATGCCGAAGGTGACCGACATCCAGCAGGCGGTGGCCGAGGGCATCCTCGACAACGCCGGACCGTTCAACGTCAGCATCCAGACCGTCGACGACCCGAACGGCACCCCCGGCACTGTCGTCGACCAGAACCCGAAGGCCGGCGAGTCGGTCGCCAAGGGCGGCAAGGTGACCCTCACGGTCATCGCCGAGCAGACCACCCCGCCCGACCCGACCGACACGCCCGACCCCAACCAGACCACGACGCCGCCGCCGGGCAACGGCGGTGGCACGGGTGGTGGCGTGCTCAGCAACGATCTGCTGGCCTACCGGCAGGACTAAGCGGTCGCGAACGCCGCTCGGCGCCGGGATTCGACCTCGGCGGCGAGCGGCGGCGCCTTTTCCAGGGCCGACGGCAGCCCGCAGGAGGCGAGCCAGTTCGCCAGCATGGTGTGACCGCCCTCGGTCAGCACCGACTCCGGGTGGAACTGCACACCCTCGATCGGCAGCTCGCGGTGGCGCATCGCCATGACGACGCCCGACTCGGTGCGTCCGGTCACCTCGATCGCGGCCGGCAAGGTCTCGGGCAGCACGGCCAGCGAGTGGTAGCGGGTCGCGGTGAACGGCTCGGGCAACCCGGACAGCACGCCCTCACCGGTGTGGTGCACCAGCGAGGTCTTGCCGTGCAGCAGCTCGGGCGCGCGGGTGACGGTGGCGCCGAACGCGGCGCCGATCGCCTGATGACCCAGGCAGACACCGAACATCGGAACCTGACCGGCGTACGCCTTGATGACGTCCATCATGATGCCGGCCCGCTCCGGTGTGCCCGGGCCCGGCGAGAGCAGCACGCCGGCGGCGCCGAACGTGCCGACGTCCTCGACGGAGATCTCGTCGTTGCGGCGCACCACGCACTCGGCGCCGAGCTGGCCCAGATATTGCACCAGGTTGAAGACGAACGAGTCGTAGTTGTCGATGACCAGAATGCGCACGTCACTCACCCGTCAATTACCCGGAAGATCGCCGCCGCCGGTGGTGGCGGTCTCGGAGGGATGCGGCTCGTTCGACTCGGTGCTGTACGGGATCTCGTCCGGCCCGTGATCGGGGCTGTCCGAGTCGACCGAGTTCGGATCGGGGCCCTGCTGCTCGGTGCCCGTGCCGACCTGCACGTCGTCGAAGGGCAGCAGCGGGGTGGCCCAGGGGAACACCACGTACCAGAGCAGGGCGGTGGTGGCCGCGATCAGCCCGAGCGAGCTCGTGAGCTTGCCCCAGAAGCCGAACGGCAGCTTCCGCCAGATCCAGGCGTACATCGGCCTCAGGCCCCCGTCTTGATCGGGGTCGGCATGCCGGCGTCGGGCAGCTTCTGGTCGCGCTTCGACGTCGAGACGAGCTCGGCGTGGATGATCAGTCGCTGGTAGTTGTTGTACTTCGGGTTGCAGGTGGTCAGCGTGAGCAGCGCCTTCGACGGCTTGGCCTTGGGCTTGCCCGGCACCGGCGCGACGACCTCGACGGCGGTCGGCTTGACGACCTCCTGGGCGTAGACCCGGTAGACGTACCAGTTGGTGCGGGTCTCCACACCGATGACGTCGCCGTCCTTGAGCTCGTCGAGCCGCCAGAAGATCTTCTTGATCCGGTGGCCGGCCACCGAGAAGTTGCCGACCTGGCCCGGATCGGCCGAGTCGGGGTAGTGGCCCGGGGCGTAGCGGATGTCGGCCGGCGTGACGCCGTCGACGACGACCCACTTCTTGTCGAGCTTCGGGATGTAGAGCCGGCCGACCAGGTTGGCGCCGGGCGCGTCGGGCGCCTTGGCCGCGGGAGCGGAGGCGGCCGGGGCGACGGTGGGGTCGTTCCACGCCTGGTCGAGCTCGGTGGCGAGAGTGTCCTGCTCGGCCTGGACCTTGGCCGAGTTGCCGAACACCTCGTAGCCGGCGAAGAGCAGGACGATCAGTCCAAAGGTGATCATCAGCTCGCCGGAGATCCGGATGCCGCCACGGACCCGCGACGCGACGGTGGGCCGGGTCAGCTCGGAGTAGACGCTCTTGTAGCCCTCACCGGTCTGCTCCGGGCGCAGCTTGACCACCTTTTCGCCCCGCTTGGGCTCCACCTCGTCGACTACCTCTCCGGTGGGCTTGGGTCCACCCGGTGACGGCGGCACGGCCGGCGCGGCACCGAGGGCGGCGTCGGGCTCGGCCTTGACCTTGGCGGCTTGCGCCGCCTTACCGGGCACTGCGGAGAAGAGCGCGGTGGCTTCCCGCAGGGGCGGTTGAGAGCTGCTTGGTGGTACGGCGGGGAGCAGGCTCGTAGGCGCCTCAGGAGCCCGGCCGGCTTCTCGAGCTTCCGAAGGCCAGCTGGAGCCGTTTTGCCAGCTTTGAGCGGGTTGGTGGCTTTGGTCGTTATGCGCGGGCTGCCACGGAGTGGACGAGGTGGTCGCGCCCGAGGCCGGGTAGGTGTCGGCGCTGCCCGCCTGAAGCGCGGTGAGGCCGGTGTCGTGCCGCTCGAAAGAGGACGACGAGAAGCCGTTCACCCCGGAGTCGAAGCCGCTCGGCGAGGTCGGCGCCGCTGACCCGCTGACGACTCCAGCGGATCCGAGCACACTCGGCGCCGCACTGCTGCGAGCTGCGGAATCGAAGGCGTTGGGCGACACACTTGCCCGAGCTGCGGTTTCGAAGGGGTTGGGTGTCGCGCTTCCGCGCGCTGCGGTTTCGAAGGCGTTGGGTGTTGCGCCTCCGCGGGCTGCGGTTTCGAACGCGCCAGGGACAGCGCTTCCGTGGGCGGCTGGCTCGAAGCCGTTGTTCCCTCGTGCCGGGGTTTCGAAGGGGCTCGGAGCTGCGCCTCCTCCAGCCGCTGATCCGAAAGTGTTCGGAGCCGCGCTTCCCGCGGTTGCTGGTCCGAAGGCGCTGGAGGGTGCGCTTCCCCCGGTCGTTGGTCCGAAGGTGCTGGAGGCCGCGCTTCCTGCGGTTGCTGGTCCGAAGGCGCTGGAGACTGTGCTTCCTGCGGTTGCTGGTCCGAAGGTGGCGGGTGCTGCGCTCTCGGGGGTCGCGAGGTCGAAAGGGCTGGCCGGCGCGCTGGTGCGAGGGGCGGAGTCGACGGCGTTTCCGTTGGGGCCGGGGGTCTCGACGATGGGGGCGCCGAAGAAGTCGAACTGCTGCGGCGTGGGTGCGGCGTGCTCGATCGGGCGCTGACGGGCGGCGCTGACCGCGGCGTCCAGCTCGTCGGGCGTGTTGCGGGCCGAGGAGATGCGCTGCTGCGTGGCCGCGTCGGGCCGCAGGATGGCGGTCTCGGCGGCGGCCGGCGGCTGGGGCTCGGGGAAGGCGGCAGGCTGGTCCGGGCGGCTAGAGAAGGCCGTCGAGCGCTGTCCGGGGCGCTCCTGCCAGTCCGGGAGGGCCGCCGAAGGGGCGGCGGGCTCCTGACGGGCCGGGAAGGCCGCGGAAAGGGCTGCAGAGTCCTGGCTTGCCGGGAAGGCTGTCGAGGCGGGGGTGTCTTGCCGTGTGCCGAAGGCCGTTGGGGAGGCTTCGGGGTTCTGGCGCGCGGGGAAGGCGGTGGGGTCCTGGCCGGCTGAGAACGGGGCTGCGGGGTCCTGGCGGGCCGGGAAGGTTGTTGCCTGGTCCTGACGGGCCGGGAAAGGGGGCAGCGCGGGCTCGGGGTCGGGAGTGGCCGCCGGTGGTGTCGTGGGGGCCGGTGGGCGGATCGGAGTGGTCTGGGAGCCGCTGAGGCCGACCGGAGGGGCCAAAGGGCCGCCGGGGACGCCGTCGGGGGAGGCGTCGGTGATTCGGGGGATGTAGGCCGTCTGTGCGTCGCCGTCGGGCGCTCGGTGGCGACCCGACCCGGCGCTGCCGGCCGGCTTGTCCGGAGCGGCCATTACCCGGCAACCTGCGCGGATCGGAGATCACTCGATCCGTCGTACGCCCGCACTGTCACGTTCTTCTCGACCCTTTCCGTGTAGCCGAGGCCGAAGTCGGCGACTGCATCCCGGAATTGCTGGACCCCTTCCGCGGACTCCAACGCGCGATGCATCGCTGTGGGTTCGCCGATCGCCGTGATCTTGAACGGTGGCGAGAAGACCTGGCCGTGAAGCAGCAGCGTGTTGCCGACACAGCGTACCGCGCTCGTCGAGATAACGCGGACATCCATGATCGACATCGCCTCGGCCCCTCCGGCCCACAACGCGTTGACCACGGCCTGGACATCACCCTGGTGGACGACGAGATCGTCGTTGTCGGGGGCGTTGGCGTCGGAGAACTCGTTGCTGCGGCGGGACGAGTCGTCGAGGGTGACCGTCACCCCGGAGCCCTGCAGGGCCGTGAAGCCGGCCGGCGCCCGCAGCGCGTCGGCGTCCTTGCGGGCCTTCGCCACCTGGGGGTCGACCTCGGCGAGCTGGGCCGTGTCCTGGTCGACCGTGGCGCGCAGCTTGGCCGCTGTCTTTTCGCGCGCGTCGAGGCGTACCCGCTTGTCGGCGATCAGCTGGGCCAGCTGGGGCCGCCGGTCGTCGCGCAGGGCCGTGCCGTCCGCCGTCCGCGCCGACGTGGTGAAGAGCAGGCCCGCGGCCAGCGCGATCAGCGGAACCACAGCGGACCAGCCGCGGGTGCGCTGGGCGCGCCGGCGTGGCCGGAAACCGCCGAGCGCGCGCCGCAGCACGAGCCGCCACGAGGGCGCGCCAGTGGTGTATTCCACGTCCTCGTTCCTCCCGGAAAATCGTGCCGGACAATTTCCTCGCCTGGCGGGTGCCTGTCTGAGCGCAGCCTTGACTACGCTAGCTGTCGAACATTAATCGCCACGGGCAGCATTCGGGATCTCCGGAGCCGCTCAGCGGTGGGGTTGTTCACCACTTGTTGCCCTTCAGGAGATGCACCGTGCCGAAGTCTCAGGTTCGCAAGAAGAAGGTCTACACGCCGCCGACGGACATTCGTCCGGCGGCGACAGCGGCTTCCAAGAAGCCGAGCCCGATGTGGCTGCCGATCACCGCGGTGGCCCTCATCGTGATCGGCATCGCGTGGCTGGTCGTGTACTACCTGTCGTCGCAGCAGTACCCGGTCGAGGCCTGGCGGTACTGGAACCTCGCCGTGGGCTTCGGGTGCATGGTCGCCTCGCTGGGCATCCTGTCGCGCTGGCGATAGGCCAGTAATACCTGCTTAACGCGGGTATCGTCTATTTCGTCCGATTCAAGCGCACCCCGCACCGACGGCGCGGGGTGCTCTTTGCGCTACTTGACCCGGCGGCGTGCGCCCGTCTATTACTCGTGGGTAACATGAGCGCGTCGGACTGCCGACCGAGGAGGCACAACCCAGATGGGCATAGCGCAGATCGTCGCCACCGTCCTGGCCGGCCTGGTCACGGTGGTGGCCGTCGTGCTGGCGGTGCGCGCCGTCCTGACGATCACCGCGGTGATCCGCCAGGGGCAACCGGATCCCGCGCGGTTCGCGGACAAGGGCACGCGGACCAGGACGATGCTGACCGAGACGCTCGGTCACACGCGGATGCTCAAGTGGTCGGCCATCGGCGCGGCGCACTGGCTCGTGATGGTCTCCTTCATGATCCTGTTCCTGTTGGTCGTGGAGGCGTACTTCGAGGTCGTCGACCCCGTGGGCGAGCTGCCGATCATCGGGCACTGGACGGTGTTCGGCCTCGTCACCGAGTGGATCGGAATCCTGGGCCTGCTCGGGATCGTCTATCTGATCGTCGTGCGGCAGCGGGCCAACCGGTCCAAGAGGAGCAGGTTCCTCGGCTCGACGATGTGGCAGGCGTACTTCGTCGAGGCGGTCATCCTCGGCGTGCTGGTCTGCGGTTTCCTGATCCGCGGGTTCAAGGCGGCCAACGACCACCTGCCCTATCCGACCTGGTCGGCGCCGCTGTCGCACGCGATCGGCGACGCGCTGCCGGCGTGGGAGGACGGCGCCACGTGGGTCGCGCTGGTCAAGCTGTTCATCTCGATGGGCTGGCTGATCACGATCGCGCTGAACCCGACCATGGGCGTGGCGTGGCACCGCTTCCTGGCGTTCTTCAACATCTTCTTCAAGCGCGCTCCGGAGAAGCCCGCGGGCTCCGGCCTGGGCGCGCTGCGGCCGATGATGAGCGGGGGCAAGCCCCTCGACTTCGAGGAGGCCGACCCGGAGAAGGACCAGTTCGGCGTGGCCCAGGTGGAGCAATTCACCTGGAAGGGTCTGCTCGACTTCTCGACCTGCACGGAGTGCGGCCGGTGCCAGTCGCAGTGCCCGGCCTGGAACACGGCCAAGCCGCTCTCACCGAAGCTGCTGGTTCTCAGTCTGCGCGATCATGCGTACGCCAAAGCGCCTTATCTCCTCGCCGGAGGCGGCAAAGATCTGACCGGTGAGGAGAAGGCGACCGAGGCCCAGCTGGCCCACATGGACGTGCTGGCGCTGGCCGAGGGCAACCGCCCGCTGATCGGGACCGAGGACGAGCAGGGCGTGATCGACCCGGACGTGCTGTGGTCGTGCACGACCTGCGGCGCGTGTGTCGAGCAGTGCCCGGTCGACATCGAGCATGTCGACCACATCGTCGACATGCGGCGCTACCAGGTGCTGATCGAGTCGTCGTTCCCCAGCGAGGCCGGCGTCATGCTGCGCAACCTGGAGAACAAGGGCAACCCGTGGGGCGCGCCGCAGAACACCCGCGAGGACTGGACCAAGGGCCTCGACTTCGAGGTGCCGCGGGTCGGCGAGGTCGAGGACTTCGACTACTTGTTCTGGGTCGGTTGCGCCGGCGCGTTCGAGGACAGGGCCAAGAAGACCACCCGGGCGGTGGCCAAGCTGCTGCACGAGGCCGGGGTCAACTACGCGATCCTCGGTGAGGGCGAGACCTGCACCGGTGACCCGGCGCGGCGTATCGGCAACGAGTTCGTCTTCCAGATGCTGGCCCAGCAGAACGTCGAGACCCTCAAGGAAGCCAACGTCAAGCGGATCGTGGCGACCTGCCCGCACTGCTTCAACACTCTGGGCAACGAGTACGAGCAGTTGGGCCTCGAGGTCGAGGTCGTGCACCACACGCAGCTGCTGGCCCACCTGGTCAAGGAGGGCAAGCTGACGCCGGTGCAGCCGGTCGACGGCGACGTGACCTATCACGACCCGTGCTACCTGGGCCGGCACAACCGGGTCTTCGACGCGCCGCGCGAGGTGCTGGGCGAGGCGGTCGGCGACCTGGTCGAGATGCCGCGCAACCAGGAGCGGTCGTTCTGCTGCGGCGCCGGCGGCGCCCGCATGTGGATGGAAGAGAAGATCGGCAAGCGGATCAACGTCGAGCGTACGGAGGAGGCCCTCGCGACCGGCGCCAAGACGATCGCCGTGGGCTGCCCGTTCTGCTACACGATGATCGGCGACGGGGTCACCGGCAAGGGCGAGCAGGAGAACGTCGAGGTCGTGGACGTCGCGACGGTCCTCCTGCGGTCGCTCAAGCAGGAGGTCTGAGGAACTAGGCGGCGGTGGCCGCGGCGACGATCGCGACCATGACGGCCGCCTGGATCTCCTCCAGCGTCTTCTTCACCGCGGCGGCCGCCCACGCGCCCTCACCGATCTCTCGCAGCCGTGCCTGGACCCGCTTGCGGTCCAGATCGGCGAAGACCTTCTTGTCGAGGTCGGTCGCGGCGACCAGGGCGCAGAGCGCGGCCGTACGAGGGTCGACCGCCCCGCCGTCCAGCACGGCGGCCCGCATCCGATGCCGGGCCTCGGTCTCGGCCACCGGCTCCACGCCGTTCGCGGCCGGGTAACGGGTGCGCGGGATGACCCAGAACACCTTGTCCTTCTCCGTGGTCAGCACACCGTCGGCGACCAGCTGGTCGAGCACCCGCGGGCGGGTGTCCTTGGAGAACTTGGTGACCCAGTGGCCGGGCCGCCGGTCGCGCTCCTCGGCCTGGATCCGGCCCAGCGCGCTGTCCAGGATCTCGTCGCCGGTCGGGGAGCCGTCGAGGACGATCACCTTCTTGTCGGCGATGTCGACCCGGCCCGCCAGCGCGAGCTCCAGCAGCACCGCTCCGCCGAGGCCGTTGTCCAGGTGCGTGCCGTCGGTGAGCGGGGTGCCGTCATCGTCGTACGCGAGCAGCAGGAACTCCTCGGCAAGGTTCATGCCCTTGACGGTAACCAAAGCGGGCGAAGATCAATCGTCGAAGCGCCCGGACGCCGGGAATCGCCCGCATCCGGCACAATGGGGACCGAGGTGAACCGATCATGGACGGCCTGTTCCTGACCGCGGTGCTCCCGTTGGCGGCGTTCGCGCTGCTCACGGCGGGCAACGCGTTCTTTGTGGCCGCCGAGTTCGGTCTGGTGACGGTCGACCGGCCCGAGATCGACGCCCGCGCCCGCTCCGGCGACCGCCGGGCCCGCACGGTGCAGCACGCCCTGCACGAGCTCTCGTTCCAGCTCTCCGGCACCCAGCTCGGCATCACGATCACCGCGCTGCTCACCGGATATCTGGCCGAGCCGGCGCTATCCAAGATCTTCACCCCGTTGATCGAGCCGATCGGCGGCGACGCGACCGAGGGCATCACCCATGCCATCGCCCTGGTCGTGGCCACCCTGGTGTCGATGCTGTTCGGCGAGCTGGTGCCGAAGAACGCGGCCCTGGCGCGGCCGATGCGGGCGGCTCTGCTCACGGCGGCTCCGCTGCGGACGTTCTCGAAGCTCTTCAAATATCTGATCGGCGCGCTGAACGGGTCGGCGAACTGGCTGGTGCGCCGGATCGGCATCGAACCGCAGGAGGAGCTGGCCAGCGCCCGCTCGCCCGAGGAGCTGGGCCTGCTGGCGGCGATCAGCGCGCGGGCCGGCACGCTGCCGAACGAGACGGCGACCCTCGTGCGCCGGACGATCCGCTTCGGCGAGAAGAGGGCGGCCTCGGCCATGACCCCGCGGGTCGACGTGGTCGGGCTGACCGTGGCCGCCAGCGTGGCCGACCTGATCACGAAGGCGCGGGAGACCGGGCACACCCGCTTTCCGGTCTACGAGAACACGATCGACCTGGTTACCGGCGTGGTGGCGGTGCCCGACGCGCTCGGCGTGCCACCCGAGCGGCGGGCCGCCACGCGGGTGTCCACGATCGCCCGTGAGCCGGTGTACGTGCCGGAGAGCCTCGGCCTCGACAAAGTGCTGTCGGCGTTGCGCGAGGCCGACGCCGACCTGGCCATCGTGGTGGACGAGTACGGCGGCACCGATGGCGTGGTCACGATCGAGGACCTGATCGAGGAGTTGGTCGGTGAGATCGCCGACGAGTACGACGCGGAGCAGGCCGAGACGTCGACGGTGGAGCTGACCGCGCCCGGCGGCGAGAAGACGTTCCTGGTCGACGGCCTGCTGCGCGAGGACGAACTGATCGAGCAGACCGGCTTCAAGCTGCCCGAGGGCCCGTACGAGACGTTGGCCGGCTTCCTGCTGGCCCGGCTCGGCCACATCCCGGAGGTCGGCGAGTCGTACGAGACGGGCGGCTGGGAGTTCACCGTCATGGCCGTCGACCGTCATCGGGTCGAGCAGGTCCGCGTCGTCATCCCACCGGAGCCCGCCGATGACTGAGCTGCTCGTCACCGTCCTGCTGCTGATCGGCAACGGCATCTTCGTGGGCGGCGAGTTCGCGCTGATCGCGTCGAGACGTACGGCCCTGGAACCGCTCGCCGCCACATCCAAGCGGGCCCGATGGGCCCTGTCGGCGATGAGCCAGATCCCGCTGATGATCGCCGGCGCGCAGCTCGGCATCACGGTCTGCTCGCTGGGCCTGGGCGCGCTCTCCGAGCCGGCGGTGGCCCACCTGCTCGAGGGCCCGTTCGAGGCGATCGGGCTGCCGGAGAACGCGATCCATCCGGTGGCGTTCGTGCTGGCCCTGATGATCGTGGTCTTCCTGCACACGGTGATCGGCGAGATGGTTCCCAAGAACATCACGCTGGCCGGCCCCGAGCGGGCGGCGCTGATCCTCGGCCCGTTCATGCTGGGCTTCTGCACGGCCACGAAGCCGCTGCTGAACGCGATGCGCTGGGCCGCCAAGATCGTGCTACGCCTCTGGAAGATCGAGTCGACGGACGCGGTGAAGACGGTCTTCACGGCCGAGGAGTTGGCCGGGATGGTCACACAGGCCCGGGCCGAGGGCCTGCTCGGCACGGAGCAGTACGCCCGGATCAACGCGGCGCTCGGCTTGCAGGACCGGACAGCGGCCGACACACTGCGGCCCTGGTCGAGCGTCACCACGATCGCCGACGACGTGTCCCCCGCGACCGTCGAGGCACTGGCCACGCGCACCGGGCGGTCCCGCTTCCCGGTGGTCCAGCGGGAGACCCGCCGGGTGCTGGGATTCGTGCACGTCAAAGACATTTTGGGGTACGGGGTGGAGCGCCGCACCCGCCCGATCCCGCCGGAGATCATCCGTCCTCTCGCGGTGGTGCCGGCCGACCGTACCCTCGCCGATCTTCTGTTGACCATGCGCCGCGACCGCCTGCACATCGCACTGGTCGGCGACGGCCGCACGCCGCTCGGAGTGATCACATTGGACGACGTGATCCACGCGGTGGTGGGGGAGCCGGCTCACCCACACGTACCGGCGTCGCCTCGGGCGGTCGGCTGACCTCGTCCGGCGTAATTCCGGTGCGATCGCTTGCTGGTGCGTCGTCGTGGGTGTTGGGTGCCGCACAATCCCGACATGTCACGAAAAGGGTGGGGGTTGGCGCTGGCGGTGGTCGTGCTGGCCGGCGGCGTCGCGCATTTCTATCGCCTTCCGGCGTACGGCATCGCGCTGCACACGCCGATGGCCGGGGCCGGACCGCTGGCCATGTCGGTCTCGCCCTCCGCGCCACCGATGCCACCGGAGCCGGTGGGCGTCGCGTCCGGGCCGGTCTCCATCCGCTACACCTTCGACGGCGGCGTCGGAAAGCCGATCACCGACGTGAACGGCGGGCACGAGCTGCGCCCGGTCGGTGAGAACGGCGGGATCCTGCGCCTCGTACGACAGCAAGGGTCCTCGGGTCTGGCAGTTTCCTATCCGGATCGTTGCCGGCTGGCGCGGGAACGGGACTGCCCACGCGCCATCCTGGAGGGCGTCCGCGACGACACGCTGAACCCGGGCCTCCGCAAACTCAACTACGGCGCGTCGATCCTGATGACACACGCGGACCTGTCCGACGGGGCGAACGTGGTCCAGAAGGGTTACTCGGTAGGCGGCGTGAGCCAGTACAAGCTCCAGGTCGACCACCGCTTGGGCCACCCGTCATGCGTCCTGGCCGGCAACGGCCAGATCCATCGAGCCGAGGCCTTGCTGGACGTGGCCGACGGCCAGTGGCACAACCTGTCCTGCGTCCGGAAGTGGGACCGCCTGACGCTGGCCGTCGACGGTGCCACGAGGGCCGAGGTCGCCGTGCCGCCGGACCTGTCGATCGCCAACGCCGAGCCCCTGCGCGTGGGCGGCAAGGGCACGAACAGGGGCAACGACCAGTTCGCCGGCGAGATCGACAACGTTTTCGTGGCGATCGGCTGAAGCGGACAAGATGCCTGCATCGTGCGGGTTGTCAAGCACAGCACTACCGCCGGCATCACCAAGGTCGCCACGGCCACGGTCGGCACCGACGGGGTAAAGCTGACGACGTCGGCTCCTCCAACAGCGACAAAGTGTCGTGGCAGACCTCGTTCCGCCCCGTCCCCGCCAACACCGTCGAGGAGCTCGTAACTTGACACAACGGAGCCCCGGCACGCTGGTCTTCGAGCCGTACTACTACTTGAGCTCCATCGGAACCGGAAACCTACAGCGCCCCGTTCCCACGGACTGGAGTGTCCTGGACGGTCCCCTATAGACCCCGTCGACCATGATCGCCACCCTCCCGAAGATGACCATCACAGGCATCGGCTTCGGCCTGGGCATGTACAACGCCGGCACCACGGCCGTCCTGGACGAGCAGCGCTTCGCCACGAACCGCTCCTGCTCCGACCACCAGTGGTTCACAGGCTTCAAGACAGGCCGCTGGTTCCCGGGTGGGCTACGCTGACCCGCCCCACTTCACAGGCAGGCCCGTGCCCACCCCTTTAGGTGGGCACGGGCCTTCTGTCTTCGGTCCGTTGCGGTTGCTGCGATTGTTGCGGATAATTCGTTTACCGTTAGGGGGTGGAGATGTCGGTAACGAGCCAGGTCAAGCCGGATGCAGAGGCGATCGCTGTCGCGGCAGAGGCGTTGCCCCGAGTCCAGAAGTACCTCCGTAGCCATTCGCAGGGACCCGCGATCGTTCGGGTCGTGGACGGCGAGGAGGGAGATGAGCTCGTCGTTCCCCGCGGCGCTGTTGAGCTGCTCGCGCGCATCCTGGCCCACATGGCGAACGGTCACAGCGTCTCGGTGGTGCCCGACCATGCCGAGCTCACCACCCAGCAGGCGGCCGAGCTTTTGAACGTGTCGCGGCCCTACCTGATCGGCCTCTTGGAGTCCGGCGAGATCGATTTCCGTAAGGTCGGCACTCACCGGCGCGTCTTGGCCGGCTCGTTGATGGAGTACAAGCATCGCGACGACCTGAGGCGCCGAAACGCGGCCGATGAGCTCGCGCAGTTGGCGCAGGACATGGATCTGAGCTGACGCGATGACCTTTGTCGTCCTCTACGACGCCAGCGTGCTGTACCCGAGCACGCTGCGAGACCTGCTCATCCGGATCGCGCAGTCCGGTTTGGTGCAGGCCAAATGGAGCGACGACATCCTCGATGAGATGTTCGCGGCACTGCGTCGGCAGCGACCCGACTTGGACCCGGCGCGGCTGGATCGAACCCGTTCCTTGATGTGCACCGCTATCCGAGACTGGAAGGTCACCGGTTACGCGCCTCTTATAGACGCCCTTAAACTTCCCGACCCAGACGATCGGCACGTGCTTGCTGCCGCGATAAAGGCGAAGGCCCAGGTCATCGTCACGGCAAACCTGCGCGACTTCCCACCCGCCGAGCTGCACAACTGGGACATCGACCCGAAGTCCCCAGACGATTTCGTCCGCGACCAGATAAGCCTTGACCGAAGCCGCGTTTACGCCTCCGTCCAGCAAATCGCCGACTCCTGGAAGGCGCCGCCCGCCACGATCGACGACGTCCTGGACCGCCTGGAACGCTGCGGCCTGGCCCTAAGCGTTGCCGAACTGCGGAGCCCGGCTTGACTACGCCAGCCAGCCGCTCCCAGCGCTCAACGCCGGTACCACGGCCGTCCTTGACGAGGACCACGCGTCACACCCGCTGGGAGCGCTCTGGCGCCGACGAGCATGCCGCCGCCTACGAGGAGGCGCGCGCAGCGCTGCTGCTCGGGCAGATGGTCCACGACCGGCGAGCCGAACTTGGAATGACTCAGGCCGAACTCGCCGAGCGTGCCGGCATGACTCAGCCGCAGCTCTCCCGCCTGGAATCGGGCGGAGCCACCCCCACCGTGCCTTTGCTCGCCCGCCTGGCAGCAGCCTTGGACGCCGACCTGGACATCGCCTTCCGTCCACACAACATCGCCGTCTAACGAACGCAGACCCCGCCCCACCCCAAGCGCAACCACGGCCCGGTAAGCACAACCGCCGTCCGGCAGGCGCAACCACCGCCCGGCAAGCGCAACCGCCGTCCGGCAGGCGCAACCACCGCCCGGCAAGCGCAACCGCCGTCCGGTAGGCGCGACCGCCGTCCGGCAAGCGCGACCGCCGTCCGGTAGGCGCGACCGCCGTCCGGCAAGCGCAACCGCCGTCCGGTAGGCGCGACCGCCGTCCGGCAAGCGCAACCACCGCCCGGTAGGCGCAACCGCCACTGGCGAGCGCAACCACCGCACCGTGGGGGTCTGGGGGGTCGCCCCCCAGGTAGGCGTAGCGAAAAGGCCCCGGTCCGCGCACTCCGCGGACACAGGGCCTCCACCTTTGAGCGGGTGACGGGAATCGAACCCGCACTGTCAGCTTGGGAAGCTGATGTTCTGCCATTGAACTACACCCGCGTGGCGGCCCCACTGTACCCGATTCGTGGTCGGGATGGCGGGACCGCCTCGTCTAACTCACCGCGGCTAGGGGGCGCGGTAACTCGGCTCGCCAGGTGTGCGACAGCGGCGTCACGTCTGGGGACAGGGGCAATGCGCCCGCTGGGCCGTGTCGGCGCAGGGTGGCCGACTCGATCGAGAGCTCGTAAAGGCGCCAGTCGACGTCCGGCGACGCGCGCAGCGCGCCCGCAAGGCGGGTGATGACCCGGGGGTCGGTCACGCGGAGGGCTCGGCCGGACACGAAAGCCTCGTCGTCGCTCTCTTCCGGGGGAAAAGAGTGCAGCGCGTAGCGGCCGTCGCGGTCGAGGTCGCCACGCTTGGGTGAGGCGACGATGAAGCAATAGAGTCCGTCGTCGGTGAAGACGGGTGACACCGGATGGACCCGTGGGGCGCCGTCGGCACGCACCGTGGCCAGGTAGGCCAGGCCGGGGCCGTACTGCTGGAGGAGCGCGCGGATGCCGGCCGCGAGGGTGGGCTCAACCGCGGCGAAATCGGACCAGGAAGCCATGCCGTCATTCTATCGAACATACGTTCGACACGCCCACCAAAACACGCCGAACGGGCAGCTTGGGTATGGTGTTGCGATGCTGCTGTCCGACCGTGACCTGGTCTCCGAGATCAAATCTGGCGACCTGGCCCTGGAGCCGTTCGAGCCGGCGCTGATGCAACCGTCCAGCATCGATGTTCGCCTGGACCGGTTCTTCCGGGTGTTCAACAACCACCTTTACACCCACATCGACCCGGCCGAGCAGCAGGACGATCTGACCGCCATGGTCGAGGTCGCCGCCGGCGAGCCGTTCGTCCTGCATCCGGGCGAGTTCGTCCTCGCCTCCACACTCGAGGTGATCACCCTCGGCGATCAGCTCGCGGGCCGCCTGGAGGGCAAGAGCAGCCTCGGCCGCCTCGGTCTGCTGACCCACTCGACCGCGGGATTCATCGACCCGGGCTTCTCCGGTCACGTGACGCTCGAACTGTCCAACGTGGCCAACCTGCCGATCAAACTCTGGCCCGGCATGAAGATCGGCCAGCTCTGCATCTTCCGGCTCTCCAGCCCGGCCGAGCACCCGTACGGTTCAGCCGTCTACGGCTCCCGCTACCAGGGCCAGCGTGGCCCCACGCCGAGCCGCTCGGCTCAGAACTTCCGCACCTGGCCGACCGCCTGAAAGCCGCAAATCCGGCGCGCTGACGTCCCTGTGGATAACTCAGGGCCGAGTCTCTCCGCGGGAGCAGAATGACCGCGTGACGAACTCAACGGGGACCTATTTAGACAGAACAAGGGCGGCGTACGACACGGTCGCCGCCAGCTACGCCGAGCTGCTCAACGGCAGCTCGGTCGCCGAGTCGACCTGGGACCGGGCCGTGCTGGGCGCCTATGCCGAGCTCGTGACCGGCCCGGTGGCCGAGGTCGGCTGCGGCACCGGTCGCATAACCGCCCATCTGGCCTCCCTGGGTGTCGACGTCCAGGGCGTCGACCTCTCACCCGCCATGGTCAGAGAGGCCGAGGCCGCCTATCCCCACATTCCCTTCGCCATCGGCTCCCTGCTCGACCTCGACTTTCCCGAGGCGAGCCTCGGCGGTGTCGTCGCCTGGTACTCGCTGGTGCATACTCCGCCCGAGCTGCTGCCCTCGGCCTTCGCCGAGTTCGCCCGGGTCCTGAGACCGGGTGGCCGCCTGCTGCTGGCCTTCAAGTCCGGCGACGCCAAGAGGACTCTGTCCACCGGCTACGGCCACGACATCGACCTCGACGTCTACGACTTTCCGCCTACCTGGATCGCCGCCCTGCTGACCGAAGCCGGCTTCACACAGAGCATGCGCCTGGAGCGGGCGGCCGAGCCTCCGGAGACGCAGCCGCAGGCCTACGGCGTCTTCTTGAAGTAGCGGATCCGCAGACCGTGGCCGGCGGCGGCGCCGAGGACCTCTTCGATCTGGGCGGGAGTCAGGCCGGCCGTCGGCACCGGCAGGAAGCGGGCCCGGGTGCGGCCGAAGACCAGTTGGCCGGCCAGCTTGTCGACCGTGGTGAAAGCGGTCCAGGCGTAGGCGTGGCGGCTCTCGAGCGTGGAGAGGGCCAGTCCGCCGTCGCTGATCTCGTACGTGGTCAGGCGGCCCGCGTCCAGGGCCCGGCGGGTGCCGGTGTTGACCAGCAGAAGGGGGATGCCTACGGCCAGGAGCACACCGAGGACCAGCAGGGGGATGTCGAGCCCACCGCCGGCGAACTCGTGCAGGACGGCCAGGCCGATCGCCACCCAGCCCGCCGCCCGGGCGATCAGCATCGGGCGGCGCAGGCCGTGGCGCAGGGCGGTGGCGACCAGCCGGGGGTCCGGTCGCGCGGTGATCTGCAAAAACACTCCTGAAATGTAACTTTTCGGAAGTGTCCGGCACATCGTCTGCTCGGCCGACCGGAAACCACCCGGAAGAAAGCTCAGAAAAGGATCTCCGCTATCCGTCGCCACTCGTCACGAGGGAGGTGAGGGCTGGGGTCGGCCGAGAGGGCCTGGATGGCGATGTGGTCGGCGCCGGCGTCGAAGTGCGACCGGATGCCGGTGCGGACGGTGTCGGCGTCGCCCCAGATGACGGTCAGGTCGACTACGCGGTCGCTGCCCCCGGCGGTCAGGTCCTCGTCGGTGATGCCCGCGGTCAGGTTTTTGTCGGTGGTGCCCGCAAAAAGGTCCTCGTCGGTGGAGCCCGCGGTCAGGTCCTCGTCGGTGATGCCGAAGCGGCGCCACTGGTTGGTGTAGTTGGGGAGGGAGAGATAGGGCTTCAAGACGCGCCTCGCCACCGCTCGGGCCTGGGCCGGGTCGGTGCCGACGAAGACCTTCTGTTCGGGGATCAGCAGGCGGTCGGGTCCCAGGATCTGGCGGGCCTCGGCGGTGTGGGCCGGCGGCATCAGGTACGGGAGGGCGCCCGCCGTGAGGTCGCGGGCGGCCTCCAGCGTCTTCGGGCCCAGGGCTGCGATCAGGCGTTCCTCCGGGGGGACGTCCCGCAACTTGTCGGTCAGGAAGGACTTGAGCTTGGTCAACGGCTTGACGTACGCCTCGCCGACCGAGGCCGCCGTGGGGGCGTGACCGGAGCCGACGCCCAGGTAGAAGCGGCCCGGGAACTGGGCGTGGAGGCGGAAGTGGCTGGCGGCCAGGGCGTCGCCGTCGCTGTGCCAGATGTCGACGATGCTGGTTCCGACGACCAGGGTCGACGTGGCGGCCAGGATGGCCTCGGCCAGGGACAGGTCGTCGGGTGGGCTGCCGCCGATCCACACCGAGCCGTAGCCCAGTGATTCGAGTTCCTGCGCCGCCGCGGCCACCACGTTCGCGTCGTCCGGCCAGACGCGGCCGGGTACCCAGATGCCGTACTGCCCGAAGTCGTTCACGAAATTGATCGTACGATTGCGGACGTGTATCTGATGATTTCGAAGTACGTCGTGCCGGTCGAGCAGGTCGACGCCGTGCGCGCCGAGCACCTGGCCTATGTGGATTCGCTGGAAGCGCGGGGGCTGCTGGCCTCGGCCGGGCGTCAGGATCCGCCGGTCGGCGGAGTGCTCGTGCTCAAGGTCACTGAGCGGGAGCGGGCGCTCGAACTGATCGACGAGGATCCGTACGTCAAGGCCGGCGTCGCCGAGTACACGCCGGTCGGCTACCTCGCCAACCGGGGGCTCGTCCGGGACTAGATCGGCTCGATGTCGTCGCCGCTCAGGAGGCCTCGGATGGTCAACTCGTGGGCCACCGGCGGCGGCGTCTCGTCGACGATCACCGCGGTGCCCACGTAGCCGGCGCCGAACAGGGTGCTCAGGCCGCGGGCCTGTGCGCCGGTGGACGCCCAGTCGTCGACCACGAGCACGCGATCGTCCGGCGTGAGCAGGTGGCGGCGTACCCCCAAATGCTGTTTTTCTCCTCGGTGGTCGGACGGGACCTCGGCCCAGATCATCGGCTCGGCGATCGGGCGGCGGGCCCCGGCCCGGTAGGCCTCGACGAAACCGACGCCCAGCGCCCTCGCCACCAGCGGGCCGACCAGGAAACCGGTCACCTCCGGAGCGACCACCACGGTCGGCTTGTCGGCGCGGAACAGGTCGGCCAGGCCGTCGCCGAGCTTCTCGAGGATCACCGGATCGCGCCACCAGCCGGAGCGGTCGCTCACCAGATATCCGCTGCCGTCGCCCGGATCGGTCCACCGGAAACCGGCCTTGAGATGGTCACGCAAGTCGCTCGCCACGCCGACATCCTGTCATCGTGCGGCTGATCCCTTCCGCCGCGCGGTCAGAACCCGCTCAGACTACGGGTCAAGTTAGTGCAGTCCGTCGCTCTGATCGGGCATGCTGTGTCGCGTAGCCATGCCTAGTATGCCGCCGGGCCGTCGCCGCCCGCTGAGCCCTGGATCCCGCGCCGGCCTCGGCGCGGCCGTCGTGCTGCTCGCCGTCGTGTCCGCGGTGGAGCTGGCCGACCCCGAGACGGCCGACTTCGTGGGGCTGTTCGCGGCCGTACCCTTTCTCGCCGCGGTCTTCGCCTTCTGGCAGACGGTTCTCGTCGTCGGCATCATCGCGACCATCGCCGGCATGGCCTTCGTCGGCTCGGCCGGGCCGATCAGCGTGGCCGGCATGGTCAACCTGCTCGGCATCCTGCTCGCCACCGGCATCGCGGCCGCCGTGGCGACCATCCGGCAGCGGCAGGACGCCAAGATCGCCGAGTTGCAGCGGCTGGCCGCCGTCGCCCAGCAGGCGGTGCTGCGGCCGCTCGGACCGCAGGTCGGGTCGCTCGCGGTGGCCGGGCGCTACATCTCGGCGACGGCCGCGGCCGACATCGGCGGGGATCTCTACGAGGCTCTCGACACGCCGTACGGGGTGCGCATCATCATCGGCGACGTGCGCGGGAAGGGCCTGGACGCCGTCCGTCTGGCCAGCATCGTCCTCGGCTCGTACCGTCACGTGGCGTACGAGCGCAATGATCTGAAAGCCATGGTGACCGACCTCGACCGGGCCGTCGCGCGCAGCGTCGGTGACGAGGATTTCGTGACCGCGGCGCTGGTCGAGGAGCGTGGCGGCACGCTCACGATCGTCAACTGTGGACACCCGGCCCCGCTGCTGCTGCGGCGTGGCCAGGTCATCCCCCTGGAACCGCCGGCGCCGGCGCCCCCGCTGGGCTTCATGCCCGAGGTGAAGGCGCGGGTCGAGCGGCTCGAGCCGGGCGACCGGCTGCTGCTGTTCACCGACGGGCTCGGCGAGGCCCGCCGTGAGGGCGAGTTCTTCCCGACCGCCGACCGGGCCTGGCGGCTGCTGGGCCACGGCACGGTCGGTGACGGGCTCGCCTCGCTCGAGACCGCCCTGGTCGACTGGGTGCACGGCCGTCTCGAGGACGACATCGCGCTGGTCCTGCTGGAATACGCGGGCCCGGACGACGGCGCGACGATGCCGATGCCGAGCTGGGAGGTCGGCGCCGCGGGCAGTTAGGCGGCGGCGATCTCTTCGGTCTTGCCTTCGAGAACCGACTCCTCGGGGACCGACTCTCCGGTGGGCGGAGCGGGCGCGGGGGAGACCGGTACGGGCACCGGTTCCGGCTTGCGATGGCGCCCGACGTAGTGACGTGGCTGGTCCGCCTGGCGAGGCTCCGGGATCAGGCTCTTGATCGTGGCGAACATGCGCGCCCCCTTGGCGGCTTGAATGAACGTCTATCCACAGCAACGAGCCGAGGAACCCTCCGATACGTGCGGGGCGCATGGGAGCACGCAAATAGCCGAACGGCTGTCCTGCTGGCCACCCGATCGGAGGCGTTTGATGTGCGAACCGGCGGACAGACCCCCACACGCGGGTGGTCGGTCACGAAACGGCTTGCGGGTTGTCCGCCTCTACCGATCAGTAATACAGTGGGAGTTACTGACGGGTAACTCCAAGACTCGCGGCGTTCGGAGAGCGGGGCCAGCAGCATGACTCACTACAAGGGCAACCTTCGGGACCTCCAGTTCAACCTGTTCGAGGTCTTCGAGGCTGATCGTGCGTTCGGCCAGGCGCCGTACGAGGACATCGACGCGGAGACCGCCAAGGACGTTCTTTCCGAGGTGAACCGCCTCGCCACCGAAGACCTCGCGGCCAGCTACACCGAGGCCGACCGCAACCCGCCGGTCTTCGACCCCGCCACGCACACCGCGCCGCTCTCGGAGTCGTTCAAGAAGTCGTTCGAGCAGTGGATGGCCTCCGAGTTCTGGCGCCTCGACCTGCCGGGCGCCCTCGGCGGCACCCTCGCCCCGCGCGCCCTGTGGTGGGCGCTGGCCGAGAACATCCTCGGCGCCAACGCCCCGGTCTGGATGTACTCCTCCGGCCCGTCCTTCGCGCACGTCGTGCACGAGGAGGGCACCGAGGAGCAGAAGCAGTGGGCGAAGCTGTTCGTCGAGAAGCAGTGGGGCTCCACGATGGTGCTCACCGAGCCCGACGCCGGCTCGGACGTGGGCGCCGGCCGCACCCGGGCCATCCCGCAGCCCGACGGCTCGTGGCACATCGAGGGCGTCAAGCGCTTCATCACCTCGGGCGAGCACGACCTGAGCGACAACATCGTCCACTACGTGCTGGCCCGGCCGGTCGGCGTGGAGGGTGTGGGCGGCCCCGGCACCAAGGGCCTGTCGCTGTTCATCGTGCCGAAATACCACTTCGACGCCGAGACCGGCGAGCTGGGCGAGCGCAACGGCGTCTACGCCACGAACGTCGAGCACAAGATGGGCCTCAAGGCCTCCAACACGTGCGAGATGACCTTCGGCGAGCACGGCACACCGGCCAAGGGCTGGCTGCTGGGCGAGAAGCACGAGGGCATCCGCCAGATGTTCATGATCATTGAGTACGCCCGGATGATGGTCGGCACGAAGGCGATCGCGACCCTGTCGACGGGTTACCTGAACGCGCTCGAGTACGCGAAGAACCGGGTGCAGGGTGCCGACCTGGTGCAGAACGACAACAAGGCCGCCCCGCGCGTCACGATCACCCACCACCCCGACGTGCGGCGCTCGCTGATGCTCCAGAAGTCGTACACCGAGGCCCTGCGTGCCCTGGTCATCTACACCGCCACCTGGCAGGACAAGGTCGCCATCGCCGAGGCCGCGGGTGACACCGCCGCCGCCAAGGCCGCCAGCAAGGTCAACGACCTGCTGCTCCCGCTGGTCAAGGGCGTGGGCTCCGAGCGGGCGTACGAACTGCTGGGCCACGAGTCGCTGCAGACCTTCGGCGGTTCCGGCTTCCTGCAGGACTACCCGCTCGAGCAGTACGTCCGCGACGCGAAGATCGACACCCTCTACGAGGGCACCACGGCGATCCAGAGCCTCGACCTGATCTTCCGCAAGATCGTGAAGGACCAGGGCCGCGCGCTGGCCACCCTGGCCACCGAGATCCAGTCGTTCATCGAGAGCGAGGCCGGCAACGGCCAGCTCAAGGAGGAGCGCCTCGCTCTCGGCAAGGCGCTGGGCGAGCTCCAGCAGATCCTCGGCGTGACCATGGGCTGGCTGGCCGCGGTGCAGGGCGGCGACACCCGCGAGCTGTACAAGGTGGGCCTGACCTCCCGCCGCGTCCTGCTCGCCCTGGGCGACGTCGTGCTCGCCTGGCTGCTGCTCCGCCAGGCCGACGTGGCCCTCAAGGCCCTGGGCCGCGAGGTGTCGGCGGCCGACAAGAACTTCTACGAGGGCAAGATCGCCGCGGCTCGCTTCTTCGTCCGCGAGATCCTTCCCCGCGTCGGCTCCGACCGCCGCATCATCGAGAACACGAACCTCGACCTGATGGACCTCTCCGAGGACGTCTTCTGATCGTCGGACAGAACGGCGAGGGCCGCGGACAACGTTGTCCGCGGCCCTCGCCGTTTCCTGTCAGGCGGTCGATCGTTGCTTCCGGCAACGACGCGCCGCCACCGCGGCGCGTAAAGCCGGCCAGAGTCTCAGTCGTCTACCACGATCGGCGGCGGCGATGAGCTCGGCCAGTTGAGCCCGCTCGTGAGGCGGCACCAGCGCGATCACGAGGAGTAGGGGCAGCGACGCGGCCAGCACCTCGGTAGCGGCGATCAACACGATCAGTAGAGCGACAACGCCGACGACTGCGTAAGTGGACACTGTTCCTCCGATCAGCGGGTCAGGGCGACTGTGACGACGAGTGCCAGGGCGATGCCCACGGCGAAGACGACGACGGCCGCCGCGGCGGCCGACTGGATGATCGCGCCGACCGGTCTCAAAGCCCGCTTGGCGTAGCGAAGTGCCACGAGCAGCAAGGCGCCGGCCATGAGGAGGAGAATTCCGGGGCGATCCACGAGGCTGAGAATTTCTTGCGGCTGCGTATCGATCATGAGTGCCACCCAGGATCCGTAGCTCTGTGCCTACGCTGAGTGTCTATTCATCCAGCCTGGAAAATCCAGCAAATTCAGTTCGTGCTAAGTGGATCGCGAATAATCTGCTATGTAGCACTGTGATACAGTGCACACTTCTGCCGCGCAGACGGCCACGTAGCTGTGTCCGAAAAACTCCCTTTTGCCACCCCTGAATGGGGAGATTTGCGCGTTTCTGGCCTACTTCTCGTGCGAAGGTATTCTCATGATCAAATCATTCGGGGGAGCTGACTTCGGTGCCGGTGAGCGGCAGGCAGCAGCCCTACAGCCCATCGCCAACCGTTGCACGGCGGGCTCATGTCCGACGATCTACACCCCGGGCGGCTCCGCCACGAGCGGCTCGGTTGTGGTTCAGGGCTTCATTGTGAAAGCTCAGGATGCCGGCATCGATCTTCCGGACGGCGAGGCGCTCGTCGAGATTCCGGTCGAGCTTCTCGCGGAAGCGATGCGTAACCTGTCCTGACCGTCTCCGGGGGTGCCGATGTCATCTGATTCTGGCGCCCCCACCGGCGCGAACGAGCCGGTGGGGACAGTGCTGGCGCGCATGCGGCGGACGCGCCGGCTGACCGGCGCCATGCTGGCCGCCAAGGTCGGCATGAGCCAGCCGAAGATTTCTCGCATCGAACGCGGTCATGGCACCCCCGATCCGGAAGACATCGTTCTCATCGCGCGCGCCCTCGGCGCGACCGAGATCGAGGCCCAGGCCCTGAAGGAGCGGGCCGAGCGGGCCCACGACCGGATCACCGACTGGCGGCCGACGGCCACCAATCTCGCCAGCCGGCAGGACACCATCGCTGGGTGGGAACTCGAAGCCACCGAGATCCTCGACTTCCAGCCCGCACTGATTCCTGGACTTCTGCAGATCAGCGGCTACGCCCGCGCGGCCATGTCGGGGTTTCAGGCCCTTCGGCGGGCCGAGCCGTCGCCGAGCCAGGAGGCGGCGCTCACGTCGGCGGTCGCGGCGCGCCTGCTCCGGCAGCGGGCGCTGGCCGACGAGAACAAGACCTTCCGCTTCGTCTTCACCGAGGCGGTGCTGCGGAACCGCATCTGTTCACCGGTGGACATGCTGGGTCAGGTGCGCCACCTGGGCGTGATCAGCGAGCAGGCGAACATCCACATCGGCATCGTCCCGGACGGTGCCGATGTCAAGATTCCCGCGCTGCACGGCTTCGTCGTGTACGACGACGACGTTGTCGTCATCGACCTGTTCAACACCGGCCTGACCACGCGCGGCCGCACCGACGTCATCGAATATCGCGAGGTGTTCGAGGCGTTCGCCGAGCGGGCCACCGCCGATCTCGCCGCGATGCTGGACCGCTATCACGAGCACTACCTCGATCAGATCGAGCGGCCCAACGGCCGGTCGCGAGGCTAGCCGCGGGCGGTGTGTCGCTCGATCAGGTGCATCGACTTGGGCTCGGTCGTGGACCAGGGGCCGTCCTCGCGGTGGACGGCCAGGCCCGCTGTCTTGAGGGCGACGTCGATGCCGTCGTACTGGGCGTCGGGGATCAGGAGCAGGGAGACCTCGGAGACGGTGGGGTTGTGGCCCACCACCAGGACCGTGCGGACGGTGTCGGGGACCGTGCGCAGCAGGTCGAAGACCTCGGTGCGGCCTCCGAAGTAGAGGGACTCCTCGTAGCGCACCTCGGGGGCGCCGCCGCCCGGCTTGGCCTGGGCCAAGGCGATCGAGACGCCCTGCCAGGTCTGGCGGGTGCGGGCGGCGGGGGAGCAGAAGACCAGGTCGGGGTGGAGGCGCTCGTCGGCCAGCCAGGCGCCGGCGGCGTCGGCGTCGGTCTCGCCACGCTCGGTCAGCTTGCGGTCGAAGTCCCGTTGATCGTCGCCGATGATCTCGGCCTTGGCGTGGCGGAGCAGAACGAGCGTCCGTGCGGTCATGGGGACAGCTTGCCTGATTGAGGAAAGGGGCGGGTGGGTAACCCATCATCAACGCATTGACCCCGGTGATGATCAAGGAGGCCCGTGATGGGCATCGGCGGCAGCATCTTCCTGCTGGCGGTTGGCGCGATCCTCGCGTTCGCCGTCAACGCGGACATCAGCGGGCTCGACATCAACATCATCGGCTGGATCCTGATGGCGGCCGGGCTGGTCGGGCTCATCATCACGCTCTGGTACTGGAACAGCCGTCGCCGCACTGTGGTGACCCGGCAGACTGCCGCTCCCGTGGTTGCCCCCAACCAGCAGGTGCGCAGCGAGTACCGCGAGACCCGTCGCGAGGACGCCCCGCCGCCCCCGCCCCCGGGTTACTGAGTAGAAGACTCGCGACGCCGGCCGGCCGCTTCCCCCCTAGCGGCCGTGCCGGCGTCGCGCGCGTGTGCCGACCGATCAGAGGGCGGCCTTGAGGGCCGTCGCCACCGGGGTCGCCGGACGGCCGAGCAGCTTCTCGAGGTCGTCGCGGGGCACGAAGAGCGCGCCCGAGGCGGTGGCCCGGTCCACATCGGCGAAGACCTCGGCCGCCTCGCGCGGCAGGCCCACGCCGACCAGCAGCTCGGTGTACTTGTCGACGTCGAGGTCGGTGTAGGTCACCGGCTTGCCGGTCTGCCGGGAGATCTCGGCGGCCAGCTCGGCCTTGGTGAGGGCCTCGCCGCCCAGCTCGTACGTCTTGCCCTCGTGCCCGTCGCTCTCCTCGGCGACGAGGACGGCCGCGGCGGCCTCGGCGAAGTCGGCCCGGGTGGCCAGACTGATCTTGCCGTCACCGGAGGCGCCGACGAGGCCCTGCGCGACCGCCTGGTCGACCGGGTAGTTCTCGATGTACCAGCCGTTGCGCAAGATGACGTACGAAAGCCCGGAGTCCTTGATCAGTTTCTCGGTGACCGCGTGCTCGCCGGCGAGCTTCATGTCGGTGGTGTCGGCCTTGGGCGCGCTGGTGTAGACGACCAGGCCGACGCCGGCGGCCTTGGCGGCCTCGATGACGTTGGTGTGCTGAGGAACCCGCTTGCCGGGCTCGCTGGCCGAGATGAACAGGAGCTTGTCCGCGCCCTCGAACGCGGACCGCAACGCCTCCGGGTCGTCGTACGACACCTTCTTGACCGTGATGCCCAGGTCGGCGATCTTCTCGACCTGGCGCCCGATGCCGACGATGTCGGCCGCCGGTACGCCCTTGGCCAGCAGGGACTCGATGGCGAGGCGGCCGAGGTGTCCGGTGGCGCCGGTAACAACGATGGTCATGGGGAGCTCCTCTGACGTGGTGATCTGCCAGTAGGAGCCAACATGCCTGGTCAGCGATCACTTCCCATTCGATAGTAGGCACCTTGAAGTGCAATACTTACTCGCATGGAAGTGACTGCGTACGCGAAGGACTGCCCGAGCCGGCAGATCCTCGACCGGATCGGCGACACGTGGAGCGTCCTGATCGTGGTGATGCTGGCCGACGGGCCGCAGCGTTACACGGCGCTGTCGAAGAAGATCCAGGGCGTGAGCCCGAAAATGCTCACCCAGACGCTGCGCGGGCTGGAGCGCGACGGCCTGATCATCCGTACGGTGCACGCCGAGGTGCCGCCGCGCGTCGACTATCGGCTCACCGAGCTCGGTCAGAGCCTGCTGGGCCTGGTGCGCGGGCTGGAGCTATGGGCCGAGACCCACATCGAAGACGTCCAGAACGCTCGTTTCCGCTATGACAACCCGGGAGTTCACGCGTACAGCGCGAAGTAGATCGCGATGTGGTGACACAGGGCGGCCACCAGCGTGCAGGCGTGGAAGAACTCGTGGTGACCGAAGACCGTGGGCCACGGGTTCGGCCGGCGCAGCGCGTAGAAGACGGCGCCGACGCTGTAGATCACGCCGCCCACCGCGAGCAGCACGAGGCAGGTGACCCCACCGGTGTGCAGAACGTCGGGCAGGATCGCCACCGCACCCCAGCCCAGCGCGAGATAGAGCGGCGCCCCGGCCCATCGGGGAAGGTGGGGCCAGATGGTCTTGAGGGCGACGCCGCCGAGCGCTCCGCCCCAGATCAGCGAGAGCATCAGCGTCGCCTTGCCGGGGTGCAGCAACAGGACGCAGAACGGCGTGTACGTGCCCGCGATGAAGATGAAGATCATCGAGTGATCGGCCCGCCGCATGATCTGGTAGCCGCGTTCGCTCCAGACCCGCCGGTGATAGAGCGCGCTGATGCCGAACAGGCCGCAGACGGTCGCGCTGTAGATCAGGACACTGAAGAACGGCGAGAAGCCCGGTCGGCTGAGCGCGATCGAGCACAGCACGATGCCGCCGACGACGGCGACGAAGAACGCATACTGATGCAACCGGCCGCGCAGACGCGGCTTGCCGAGGTCGGCCGGCTTCATCCGGAAGGGTGCGGAGGTCGTCACGACTCCAGGTTACGGTATCGTAAGTTACTGGCAAGTAGAACTAGGATGTCGTGATGAGGCTACGACAGGTCGGCGCCACCGCGCTGCTGATCGAGTGCCGCGACGCCGACCAGGTCGAGGCCTGGCGCCGCGAGCTCTGGCGCCGGCGCGACTCGGGCGACCTGACGGTGATCGACATCGTTCCGGGCGCCGCGACCGTGCTGCTCGACGGCGTGGCGCCGGGCACGGCTTCGCTTCTGCGGGGCTGGGCCGAGCCGGAGGCGGCATCGACGGCCGACGGTCCGCTGGTCGAGGTGCCGACGGTTTTCGACGGCGAGGATCTCGCCGACGTGGCCGAACTGTGGCGGGTGCCGGTGGACGACGCGATCGGGCGACTCGTCGAGACCAATTTCACGGTGGCGTTCAGCGGCTTTGCTCCCGGTTTCGGCTATCTGCGCGGGCTTCCGAAAGAGTGGGCGGTTCCCCGGCTCGCCGCTCCGCGGCCTCGCGTTCCGGCCGGCTCGGTCGCCCTCGCCGACGCCTATTGCGGGATTTATCCGTCGGCCTCGCCGGGTGGGTGGCGGCTGGTCGGCCGTACGGCTCTGGACCTTTTTGATGTACGCCGAGACGAGCCGGCCACTCTGCGGCCGGGAGCCCGCGTGAAACTCGTGCCGAGCTCGTGATCACGGTGATGCGGGCCGGTCCGCTGACGACCGTGCAGGATCTCGGCCGGCCCGGGTACGCCCATCTCGGCGTTCCCCGATCCGGGGCTCTGGACGCCCCGGCCTTGCGGCGGGCGAACGCGCTGGTCGGCAACCCGGCCGGCGCGGCCGGGCTGGAGACCACGTTGATGGGGTGCGCGCTGCGATTCGAGCAGGCGGCCCGGGTGACGGTCACTGGCGCTTCCGCCGCGGTGAAGCTGAACAGGGAGCCGGTCGACGGTGTGATCGAGGTGCCGGCCGGCTCGGTGCTCGACATCGGCCGGGCCACTGCGGGCGTGCGGTCCTATGTCGCGGTGGCCGGGGGAATCGACGTCGAGCCGGTGCTGGGCAGCCGCTCGACCGACACACTGTCCGGCTTGGGGCCGGCCAAGCTCACGGATGGGGCCGTGCTGCCGATCGGGACGGCCACCGGGATGGTGGTGGAAGGTGGTTCGCCGGCTAACTACCCGGCTGAGCTGGAGTTGGACGTGTGGCTCGGGCCGCGCGACGACTGGTTCGAGAGCCGGGAGCTGTTCGAGAACCCGTACAAGGTCAGCCCGATGAGCAACCGCATCGGCTGCCGGCTGGCCGGCAGCGCCCTGACCCGCGCCCAGGCCGGCGAACTGCCCTCCGAAGGCGTGGTGCTGGGCGCGGTGCAGGTGCCGGCCGACGGGCAGCCGTTGATCTTCCTGGCCGATCATCCGACGACCGGCGGCTACCCGGTGATCGGCGTGGTCGACGACGTGACACCGCTCGCGCAGGCGAGGCCGGGGACTACCGTACGGTTCCGTGCCCTCCATTGACCTCAACGCCGACCTCGGCGAAGGATTCGGCCGGTGGCGCCTCGGCGACGACGAGGCGCTGCTCGACATCGTGACCTCGGCCAACGTGGCCTGCGGCTTCCACGCGGGCGACCCGTCGACCATGCGCCGCGTCTGCGAGGCGGCGACCGCCAAAGGCGTGGCGATCGGCGCCCAGGTCGGATATCGCGATCTCGCGGGCTTCGGGCGAAGGCGGATCGAGTACGAGCCCGACGAGCTCCGCGACGACATCATGTATCAGATCGGGGCGTTGAGCGCCTTCGGGCGGGTCGCCTATGTGAAGCCGCACGGGGCGCTGTACAACGTCGCGGCCGTCGATGAAGTGCAGGCCGGGGCGGTGGTCGCGGCGGTTCGGGAGTACGCGCTTCCGGTGTTGTGCCAGCCGGGATCGACGCTGGCACGGTTGGCGGCGGCGGAAGGGCTGACGGTCGTGGCAGAGGGTTTCGCCGATCGGGGGTACCGGGCGGACGGGACGCTCATGCCGCGCTCCCAGCCGGGTGCCGTTTTGCACGAGGCCGAGGCGGTGGTCGGTCAGGCCGTGCGCATGGCGGTTTCTGGCGTGGTTGCGACCGCTGACGGCCAGGTGGTGCCGGCGCCGGTCGCCTCGATCTGCGTTCACGGTGACACACCGGGCGCGGTCGACCTGGCCGCCCGGGTCCGTGCGGGGCTGCACGAAGCCGGGCTGACCGTCACGCCGTTCGCCTAGGACTCGTCCAAGCCTCGAAGGATCAGGGGAAGGCGGTCGGGGCCGTCGGTGGTGACGACGACCGGGACGCCCCAGTCCTGGCGGGTCAAGTGGCAGGCGGCGAACTCGACATCGACGTCGCAGGTGGCGGCCTGAGCCACCACCTGGAGGATGCCTTGGGGGACGTCCGGGTTGATCACCAGCGGGCGGGACAGGTCCGTCGTGACGCCGGCGCCCGAGAGCAACAGCTCGGGCGGGGAGGCGGAGACCTCCAGGCGGGTCGACGGGCCGAACTGGGTGTCCAGCTTCTGGCCGGGGGCCGGAGTGAAGATCACGTCCAGGGTCAGCTCGCCGGGGGCCACCGGGGACGGCGGGCGCTCGGTGCGGTGACGTTCCCCGGCCACGCTCTGCACGGCGCCGGGGGCCAGGTGGGTCAGGCGGTGGGCGGCCGACTCGACCACGATCACGTCGCCGGTCGAGGTGACCAGCACGTCGCTCGGCTCGGCCAGGCCGGAGTCGACGGTCGAGACCGTCTCCGTGACGGGGTCGTAGCGGCGGACCGCGCCGTTGTAGGTGTCGGCGATCAGGACCGAGCCGTCGGCGAGGGCGGCCACACCCAGCGGGTGCTGGAGAAGGGCCTCCTTGGCCGGGCCGTCCACGTGGCCGAAGTCGAACAGCCCCTGGCCCACCGCGGTGTGCATGACGCCGGCCTCGATGTAGCGCAGGGCCGAGGTCTCGCTGTCGGCGATCCACAGGCGGTCGCCGCCGACCGAGAGGCCGGACGGCTGAGCCATCCAGACGTCGGGGATCGGGCCGTCGCGCAGCGACTCGACAGTCGTGCCGGCGTAGACACCGACCGTCCGCTTGATCGGGTCGAACCACCACAGCTGGTGGATGCCGGCCATCGCGATGATGACCTTGTCGTCGAACCAGGCCAGGTCCCACGGCGAGGACAGGTCGGCGGCGAGCGCGTCGTGCGGGTGCTCGTCGACGGCGGAACGCCACGGGCGGCCCGAACCGGCGACCAGGCTGATCTCACCGTCGGACAGGCGCAGGCCGCGCAGTTGGTGGTTCACGGTGTCGGCGATGACCACGTCGTAGCCGGCGGTGGCGGCGACGTCCGACGGGAGAAGAAGGAGGCCCTGCGGCTCGTTGAACGGGCCGAACCGGCGTACGAGCGTCTCGCCGTCCGCCTCGACCTCGGCCACCGAATGGCCGGTGGAGTCGCTGACCAGCAGGTTTCCGGTGGCCAGCTCGATCGCCTTGCCGGGGAAGCGCAGCAGCGTGTCGGGCGCGGGCGGGGGCACATAGGGACCGTCGCCGCGGTGCAGAGTGCCGTCCGCGGTGTGCTTGGCGATCAGCTCGTCGATCAGGCGGGACAGACCCTCGGCGTGGCCCTCGCCGGCCATCGAGGCGACCAGATATCCGGTCGGATCGACCACGGCGATCGTGGGCCAGGCCTTCGCCGCGTACTGCTGCCAGAGGTGCATGTCGCCGTCGTCGACGACCGGGTGGTGCACGCCGTAGCGCTCCACGGCGGCGGCCAGCGCCTTCGGGTCGCGCTCATGCTCGAATTTCGGCGAGTGGACACCGATCACGACCAGGGCGTCGCCGTACTTCTGCTCGAGCGGCCGCAGCTCGTCGAGCACGTGCAGGCAGTTGATGCAGCAGAAGGTCCAGAAGTCCAGGATGACGATCTTGCCGCGCAGATCGGCGAGGGTCACATCCCGGCCGCCGGTGTTCAGCCAGCCTCGGCCCCGGAGCTCCGGCGCCCGCACACGTCCAGTCATCCGACCATCGTGCCGCACCGGCATCGCCGGCACGGCACGAAGGTGGTCAGGATGACAAGGCGGTCACTTGTTGGGCTTGAGGCAGAGCACCTGCGACTTGCCGTCGCCCGTGGTGGTGAGCACCGACGGGTTGGCCGGGTCGGCGCACTGGGTCTTGTCGTCCACGATGGAGACGACCTGGAAGGTGCCGCTGCCACCGCAGTCGACCTTGACCGCGGCCGTGCCGTCCTGCTTGACGCAGTCGCCGGTCTTCATGGCAGCCTCGTCCTTGCCGCCGGCGACCAGGAACACCAGGCCGAAGACGACACCGAGCAGCACGATCGCGCCGAGCACGACGGCGAGCAGGATCGGGAAGACCCGCACGTGCGGCGTCTCCGGCTTCGCGGCCGGGGCGTCCGGCTTGAAGCTGTCGAACTTGCCCTGGTCGGAGTCGGGTCCGGGCCAGCTGGTGGTGTCGTTCGGGCTGGGCGGGGTCACCGTGGCCCGGCTGGCCGCACTGCCGAAGCCGCCGCTGGTCTCGGGCCCGAAGCCACCGCTCGTGTCGGGCCCGCTGCCCGGCACGAAGCCGCCCGGCTGGCCACCGTTCGGCCCGCCGAAACCGTTGATGCCCGGGGGCATCGGAGGCAGAGCGGGAGCCGGCACGTACGGCTGCTGATCGCGCCCGGCAACGTCGGTGGTCAGCTCGTTGAACTGATCGGGCCGGGCACCCGGGCGCTCACCGAAGGGCGAGGCGCCGTTGGCCGAGTCGGGACGGGCCCCGAACGGCGAGTTCCCGTTCGGCGAGTCACCCGGCCGCGGCCCGAAGGGCGATCCAGCGGGAGCACCGAACGGCGAATCACCTTGCTTGCCGTACGGGGAGTCACCCTGCTGGCCAAACGCAGAGTCACCCTGAGCGCCGAACGGCGAGTCGCCCTGCTTGCCGTAGGGAGAGTCGCCCTGCTGCCCGAAGGGAGAGTCATTCTGGGCGCCGAAGGGAGAGTCACTCTGCTTGCCGTACGGGGAGTCGCCCTGCTGCCCGAACGCAGAGTCACCCTGAGGGCCGAACGGCGAGTCGCCCTGCTGGCCGTAGGGGGAGTCGCTCTTCTGGCCGAACGGCGAGTCGCTGGGCTGGCCGTAGGGCGAGTCGCTGGGCTGGCCGTAGGGCGAAGTGCCCGCGGGCGAGCCCGGAGGGGTGCCATAGGGAGAGCCGCTGGACGGCTGCTCCTGCGCCGCGCCGAACGGGGAACCGCTGGCCGGGGCGCCGTAGGTGCCGCCGCCGTAGGGCGAGCCTTCCGAGCCGGGGCCGGCGGGGGCGCCGTAGGGCGAGCCCTCCGAGCCGCCGCCGACGGGCGTTCCGTACGGCGTGCCCTCGGAGCCGGGCGGCGTTCCGTACGGCGTGCCCTCAGAGCTGGGCGGCGTGCCATAAGGAGTGCCCTCAGAGCTGGACGGCGTGCCGTAAGGCGTGCCCTCGGAGCTGGGCGGCGTGCCGTAAGGCGAACCTTCGGATCCGGGCGGCGTGCCGTGGGGGGAGCCGGTCTCGGCCGGAGCGCCGGCCGGGAACGACGCCGCGGCGGCGCCGGTGGGTGAGACGCGGGCGCTGGCACGGGCCGGGGACTGCGGGGCTACGCCGGGTGTGCCGTGCTCGTCCTGCTGCTGGCCGAAGCCCTCCTCGGGGCGTGCGGTGAACATGCCCGTCGGCTCGCTGAAGTCGGCGGCCGGCTGGAACTGCTGGGCCAGGGCCGAAGAGGCGTCCTCCTGGTCGGACTCGGCGGGTGCCGGCCGACCGTACACCCGTGCCTGCGGGCTGGACGTCTGCGGCGGCAGCTCGGTGGCCTCGACCGGGGCGACCCGGTTCGTCGTCGGCACCGAAGCGCTGGCCGTGACCGGCCGTGCCGAACCGACCGCGGCGGATCCGGCCGAGGCCGATCCGGCGGAGGCCGAACCCACGGATGCCGATCCGGCCGAAGCCGAGCCCACGGATGCCGATCCGGCTGCTGCCGATCCGGCAGAGGCTGATCCGGCAGAGGCCGATCCGGTCGAACCGACGGCAGGCGAGTCGGTCGATCCGAACGCGTCCGAGCGAGCCGATCCGAATTCGCCCGAGCCGGCGGAACCGACAGCGGGTGAGCCGGACGACCCGAATTCGCGCGAGCCAGCGGAGCCGACAGCGGGTGAGCCGGTCGACCCGTATGCGCCCGAGCCGTTGGAGCCGAACGTGCCTGAGCCGAATGTGCCCGAGCCGGCGGAACCGAACGCGCCCGAGCCGGTCGAAGGCGAGCCGGAAGCGGGGTCGACCGAGGCGGAACCGGGCTGGAGCTCGGCCGGGTCGCGCGGCTGCGGCACCGATCCGTTGCGGGAGTCGGAGCCGGTCAGGGCGCCGAGCGCCGCGCCGGGAACCCGCTGCGGATATCCGCTCGGGCTGTCGCCGGCCGGCTCGGGGCGCCGGTACGGCGCGTGGTCGTCGGGCGTCTCGGACGGGCCGTCACCGAAACCGGAGCCGTAGGCCGGGGCCTCCGGGCGCGCGGGCGCGCCGTACGGCGACTCGGCCGGGGCCTGGTCGAACGGGCGGGCCGAACCGTATGTGCCGGTGGCCGGCTGGGCGCCGGAACTCTCGTCCGCCGCGCTCTCACCGAAGGGAGCCGGGCGAGCGGAACCGTAAGCACCCGACGACGGCTGAGCCGATCCGTACGGAGCGGCGGCGGCCGGCGGCTGGTCGGCCTGGCCGCTGCGGCCGAACGGGTCGGGCAGGGCCGGGCCGGCGCCCCCGGAGGCGCGGCTGGGCAGGTCGGAGCCGGCGGCAGCGCGACTGGGCAGGTCGGAGCCGGCGGCGCCGGAGCGGCCGAACGGGTCGGCGAACGGCTCGGACCGGTACGGGTGGGGCGGAATCTCCTCCTGCGCGGACGGGGCGCCGCCGCCGAACGCGCTGAAGCCACCGGACGGGGGGCCGTCGGGGGTGGAGGACGCCGACTGGGTGCGGATGGGCAGGTCGCCGCCCTGCTGGGGCACGGCCGGCTGACCCTCGGGCTCCTGGCTGCCGCGCAGCGGGAAGCCGCCGCTGCCGCCGCCCCGGGTCGGGAAGGCCGAGCCGCCACCACCGGCGCCGCGCAGCGGGAAGCCGCCGGCCGGGTCGGCCGCGGCCGCGGGCTGGGCCTGGGTCTGGGGCGGGGCCTCGGGCGCTCCCGTCGGGCGCACCGACGGCGGCGCGTCGGGCAGATCGGTCAGGGTCGCGCCGGGCACGCGCACGCGCTGGTTGTCGAAGGCCGAGACGCCCGGAGGCCGCCCGGTGGAGGGATCGACCGGGTCGCCGCTGGGCCCGGACTGCTCACGACCGGACTGCTCACGACCGGGCTGGCCGGCCGCGAAGCCGTTGAAGCCCTCGAAGTTGTCCACGGTGCCGCCCGGGTTCGCGTTCCGCTGTGGGAGCGGGGCGCCCTGGCGCTGGACGAACTGGTTTTCCGAGTCGGGGGTGGAGCGCACCTGCGGCGCCCACGCCGAGTCGGCGGGTGTGACCGAACCGTAAGGCGAGGCGCCTCCGCGCTGCGGCAGCGCGCCACCCTCCTCGGGCTGCGGCACGCGGGCCGAGCCGTACGGGGTCCCGCCGCGGCCGTCAGAGCCGGACGAAGGACCGAAGGAGGAGACCGCGGGCACCACGAACGGCGAGCCGCCGTTCGGCGTGGCCTGCGGAGGCGGGCCGTACGAGCTGGGGAAACCATCGGCGGGCGGCTGGGCGGACGCTCGGCCCGCAGCCCGCTGACCGTCGGTGTCCGGCGGGAAACCGTCCGACGTGGGTCCGCCCGACGTGGCCTCGGCCGGTCGCGAACCGGCGTAATGCCCCTCGGACGTCATGAGCGCCTCCTCATACATTTCGGCCGTGCCGGGCTTTGCACGGACGCGGCCTGCCGGCGGGCGCCGGAGACCGTGCCCAGCTCTGAGGCCAGGCCGTGCGGGATTCGCGGGCCGGAAACAAGGCCGTGAACCCCGGCCCCCGTGCCGACCGGCCGAGCCGGCTCGTTGGCCGTGCCCAACCGTACCGGGCGAGGGCGGCAGGAGGAATCCCGGTGTACGTCCGGAAGGGGACCGATCGGAGATCTTTAAGCGTGACGTGAAAATGCAAACGGCCCGTCCGGAGTGAATCCGGGCGGGCCGTGGCGCCGTGGGGTCAGAAGTTGCGGCGCTGGGCCATGAGAGCGATCTCATCGCGCATCGACTGGGTGGGCGCGCTCATCCACGCCCGGTCGATGGCACGGTTCTCGCGGTTGATCATCCGGCGCCGGCGGAGGCGGTCGGCGATGCTCATTGCTAAGTCACTTCCCTTTTGTGCCGGGATCATCCGGCCACATCGTGGTGCTCGTCTCGGTAAGTCCATTGTGCTACTCACCGAGACGAGTCGCCATCGATTTAGGGGGTGACGTCGAGCACGTGCCTAACGATCGTAGGTCAAGAAAACTGGTTGCCTACGCATCTTCGGTGTGCCTAGCTCCAGGACAGCAGTGCTCCCTCGGGGTCGCCGAGGAAGTCGCCGATGTCGCGGAGGAACTTCGAGCCCAGCTCGCCGTCGATGATCCGGTGGTCGAAGGAGAGCGACAGGGTGGTGACCTGACGCGGCTTGACCTTCCCCTTGTGCACCCACGGCATCGGCTTGATCGCGCCGAAGGCCAGGATCGCCGACTCGCCCGGCGGCAGGATCGGCGTGCCGGTGTCGACGCCGAACACCCCGACATTGGTGATCGAGAGCGTTCCGCCCGACATGTCGGAAGGGGGCGTCTTGCCGGATCTTGCGACCTGGACCAACGTGTTCAACGCCTCGGCCAGCTCCCGCAACGTGAGACGCCCGGCGTCCTTGATGTTGGGAACGATCAGGCCACGCTCGGTGGCCGACGCGATGCCGAGGTTCACGTACTCCTTGACGACGATCTCGTTCGTCGCGCCCGACCAGGTCGAGTTGACCATCGGGTGACGCTTGACCGCGAGCAGCACCGCCTTGGCCACCAGCAGCAACGGCGAGATCCGGACGTCGCGGAACTCCCGACGGGCCTTGATCTTCTCGAGCGCCTTCATCGACCGTGTCACATCGATCGTGAGGAACTCGGTGACGTGCGGCGCCGTGAAGGCCGACGCCACCATGTTCTCCGCGGTGAGCTTCCGCACGCCCTTGATCGGGACGCGCTGCTCGCGGGACGCGTCGAAGACCGCCGCGGCCGGGGCGCTGGTCACCGTGGGTGCCGCGGTCGCTGCTTGCTGTCGCGCTGACGCGGCCTGGTGTACGTCGTCACGGCTGACCGAGCCCATCGGCCCGGTCCCGGTGATCGTGGTGAGGTCGACGCCGAGATCGCGGGCGAGCTTGCGGACCGGCGGCTTGGCGAGCACCGGACCGGCCGTCCGCGCGCTCGGGGCCGGCGCCGGCACGGGAGCGGGCTTCGGCGCGGGCGGCGGAGGCGGCGTGACTGCTTCTGACGGCGCCGCTACCGGCGTACCCAAGCGGGGTCGTCGTTTTGCCGCAGTTGTCCGTGGTCCGTAACCGACGAGGACCGGGGTGCGTCCCGCGTTGGGCGCGGGGCTGCCGGCCATACCCGGCTCGACGGCGCCCTCGGCCGGCGCGATCTGCACGGCCGCGAGGGACTCGGCCGACGGCACCGGACCGTCGAAGTCGGGCAGCGGACCGGCCGACGGGTCGGTGTCGATCGCGATGATCGGCGCGCCCACCTCGACCGTCGTGCCGGCCTCGACGAAGATGCGGGCGACCACGCCACCCCACTTGGCCGGGATCTCCACGGCCGCCTTGGCCGTCTCGACCTCGACGATCGGCTGGTTGAGCTCGATCGTGTCGCCGACCTTGACCAGCCAGGACAGGATCTCACCCTCGGTGAGGCCCTCGCCCAGGTCGGGCAGGGGGAACTCCTTGATCCGGGACATCGGCGTCACCAGCCGAACGAACGGTCGACGGCGTCCAGCACCCGGTCGAGATCGGGGAGGTATTCCTCTTCGACCCGGGCCGCCGGATAGGGGATGTCGTAGCCGGTCACCCGCAGCACCGGAGCCTCCAGCGAGTAGAAGCAGTGCTCGGTGACGCGGGCGGCGATCTCGGCGCCCAGGCCGATGTTGCCCGGCGCCTCGTGCACGACGACCGCGCGGCCGGTGCGCTTGACCGACTCGTAGACCGGCTCGTAGTCGATCGGGGAGAGCGACCGCAGGTCGATGACCTCGAGGTTGCGGCCGTCCTCGGCCGCGGCGGCGGCCGCGTCGAGCGCGGTGCGGACCATTGGGCCGTACGCCACGACGGTGGCGTCCGTGCCCGGGCGGACCACCCGGGACTTGTGCAGCGGGTAGGCCCCGGCCAGGTCGGCGCCGAGGTCGACGTCGCCCTTCTCCCAGTAGCGGCGCTTCGGCTCGAAGAAGACCACCGGGTCGTCGGAGGCGATCGCCTGCTGGATCATCGTGTACGCGTCGGCGGGGTTCGAGCAGGTCACGACCTTGAGGCCGGGAGTGTGCGCGAAGTACGCCTCGGGGGACTCGGAGTGGTGCTCGACCGCGCCGATGCCGCCCGCGAACGGAATGCGGATGACGATGGGCAGCTTGACCTTGCCCCGCGAGCGGTACGACATCTTCGCCACCTGGGTGACGATCTGGTTGTACGCCGGGAAGACGAACCCGTCGAACTGGATCTCACAGACCGGCCGGTATCCCCGGATCGCGAGGCCGACGGCCGTGCCCACGATGCCGGCCTCGGCCAGCGGCGTGTCGATGACCCGGTCCTCGCCGAAGTCCTTCTGCAGGCCGTCGGTGATCCGGAAGACGCCGCCGAGCTTGCCGACGTCCTCGCCCATGACGACGACCTTGGCGTTGCTCTCCAGCGAGCGCCGCAGGCCGTGGTTGAGCGCCTTGCCGAGGGTGATGTTGTCGCTCATCAGTGCCCGCTCCCCTCGAACGAAGCCTGGTAGTCGGTGAACTGCCGGCGCTGCTCGTCGAGAAGGGGCGAGCCGTTCGGATAGACGTGGTCGAACATGGTGACCGGTTGTGGATCGGGCATCGCCAGCACCCGCTCGCGCAGGTCGAGGGCGAGCTGCTTGGCCGCCTCGTCGACGCCTTCGAAGAAGTCGTCGTCCCCGATCTTCTGCTTGGCCAGGAAGGCCTTGAGCCGGGAGATCGGGTCCTTGGCCTTCCACGACTCGACCTCGCTGGCGATCCGGTAGCGCGTCGGGTCGTCCGAGCTGGTGTGCGCACCCATCCGGTACGTGTACGCCTCGATCAACGTCGGGCCCTCGCCCTGGCGCGCCCGGTCGAGCGCCGCGCGGGTGACCGCGTAGCTGGCCAGGACGTCGTTGCCGTCGATGCGTACGCCCGGGAAGCCGAAGCCGGTGGCCCGGCGGTAGAGCGGGATGCGGGTCTGGCGCTCGAGCGGCTCGGAGATCGCGTACTGGTTGTTCTGGCAGAAGAACACGATGGGGGCGTTGAAGACGCCCGACCAGACGAACGCCTCGTTGACCTCGCCCTGGCTGGTGGCGCCGTCGCCGAAGTACGCGATCACGGCCTCGCCGTCCGGCGTGCCGGTCTTGCCGTCCATCGTCACGCCCATCGCGTAACCGGTGGCGTGGAGGGTCTGCGCCCCGATGACGATCGTGTAGCCGTTGAACTTGTGCTCGTTGGCGTCCCAGCCACCCTGGTCGACACCGCGGAACAAGCCGAATGGCATGATCGGGTCGATGCCGCGGGTGTAGAGCACGCCGTGCTCGCGGTACGTCGGAAAGGCCATGTCCTGCGGGCGCAGGGCCCGTCCGGAACCGACCTGGGCCGCTTCCTGGCCGAGCAGGCTGGCCCAGAGGCCGAGCTCGCCCTGCCGCTGGAGCGCGAGCGCCTCGCTGTCGAGCCGCCGGACCGTCACCAGGTCGCGGTAGAGCCCGCGGTATTCCTCGTCGGTGAAGTCGACGGAGTACGTCGTGCCGTCCGCGGTCGTGACGCTGTCGACGCGCTCCCCCTGTGGGGTGAGCAGTTGGACGAAGCCGCCTGCCGGTGCGTCAGCACCGACTTCGCTGTCGCCGTTCGCCATCGTGTCTCCCTGTTTCGTGTCAGCGCCGCGGCGGGTGTTGCCCGTCCACGCGGCGAACCGCCTCGGTCGCCGCGCCTGGCCCGGGTGAGGTTGCCGCGCAGCGTTTCGGCGCGGGCCGAGACCCCGCCGGGGAGTGACGGCCCCCACCTCCGCCCCGCTGAGTCGGCGAAGCGACGGCGGCGGTGCCGTCGCCACCATCCTGACAGAGAACGTGAGCCCCGTTACAGGTCAGGTCGATCACAACTGGGAAATTCAGCCGTCACATCGGTGCCCATATTTGTCCTATTAAGTGGTTTTCGTACGGTCACTACCGTACGAACGGGCCGTTCCCGCCGCTGCCGATATGCCCATGCGTCGTTCACTCCGATAACCGGGACGAATCAATGTTGATCATTTCAGCTTCCCGGCCGCTGACCAGCTCGTGACACGCCCGTGACCAGTTCGAGACCCCGTTCCCAGCCGACGTTTCATCGCAGTTCGCCGTAAGGAGGACACCGGACGTGCCGGATCAGCGCGACGACGACCTCGTGCCGCCGATGAAGGTGATGCGGAAGCGCCTCAACGGCGTCTACCGGGCCGACACCGGCTTCTCCGGTCCCACTCGCCGTTATGTGCTGATCGTGGCGCTTCTGGTGGGGCTCGCGTCGATACCGACACTGGCCGCGATCACCGCCGGCACCAACGAGATCAACGGCGACCGGACCGACACCATGGACGTCCCGGTGCTCCCGCCGACCCTGCCCGGCCCCGTCGCGGTGTCACCGTCCGCTTCGGCTTCGGCCGGCCCGGCCCCGGCGGGCCAGTCGCCGGCGGGCCAGTCCCCGGCCTCGAAAGGCGCCGAACAGGCCGCCGACGCCGCGAAGAGGCTGGGCCTGCTGCTGGGCCAGGCCGGCCAGAGGCAATCGTTGGGGCAGGCCGGCCAGGGGCAGTCATCGGGCCGGGAGCCGTTCGCCGCCCTGCCTGGGATGCCCCGCGTGCCGGGCCTTCCCGCGGTGGAGTCGCCCGACGACACAGCCGGCCGTTCACGGGCCGGCGGCTCGTCGGCCGGTCGCCCGTCGGCGGGAGGCGCGCAGACCGGTCGGCCCTCGGGCGGCCAGCAGGGCCCGGACGGCGAGGACGGACCCGGAGGAAGCAGGCCTGAGACGCCGGTCCGGCTGGGCGTTCCGGCCGTGCCCAACTTGCCGTCCGTGCCCGACGACCCGGAAGAGCCCGAACTGGAAGACCCGCCGGCGCCGCACAACCCACCCGGAAACGACAAGCCCTCCGGCCGAGACTGGGACGAGCCGTCAGACCACGACGGAGACGAGCCCTCCGGCGACGACAGCGACGAGCCCTCCGGCCGCGACTGGGATGAGCCGTCGGATCGCGATCGGGGCGAGCCTTCCGGCGGCTCCGATGGGGGTGGGCGGTCGGATGATTCCGGCGATTCCGAGAAGCCGCATGTGCCGGGGCTGCCCGAGGTGCCCGCTGAGCGGCCCGCCTGTCATGAGCGCGGGCGCTGCGGGGACGCACCCTCTCACCACCGGCGGCCCGACCGCCGCTGTGAGCGCGGCGAGAAGACACCCGAGAAGAAGGTCAACCGTCACCGGAGGTCAGCAGTGACCGAACGTCCGCACAACATCCGCGCGACCCGCATCCTCGAGCGCAGCTACGCCAACACTGGCGGCTATCACGGCCGGATCCCCGAGGCCCGCACCGAGGAGAACCAGATCGCGAACCGCTCCTATCGGGGCGCCCACCGCGCCGGCAGCCTGCACCACGCCGACGACCAGACGCCCGAGCAGCGGCGCAGCTCCCGTGTCGGGCGGCACCACGCCGAGGAGCACACCAGCAACTGGTAGTCAGTTGCCGTCCAGGCGGTGGCGGTTGTCCTCGATCCAGGCGTCGATGGCGTCGGTGTCGTTCGGGTCGACACCCTCGGAGATCAGCTGGGCCACCGCCGCCGTGGCTGGGCTGCGCCGCTCGCCCGTCGCGTAGAGCCGGGCGAACTCGGGGATCATCTCCTCGACCACCTCGTCGGTCTGTGTGGCCGCCGAGCCGGGCAGGTCGCGGCGCCGGGTCGCGTACGCCGACCAGGCCCGGGCCACCCTCGGCAGCATCGCCGCGTCGTCCATGTCGAGGACCGCGCGCCGGTGCACCCAGTCGAGCAGGAACAGGCCGGCCACGGCCGGGCTCCAGCGCAGCGGGTCGGGCTCGGGCAGGCTCGCCGCGTGGTCGAGGATCAGGCTGATGCAGAAGTGCAGCGAGGCCAGCTCGTCGTCGGCCGTGACACGGTCGAGCCCGAAGCGGGCCGCCTCGGGCGAGGCCAGGAAGTCGCGCACCAGGTCGTGACCGCTCGACGGCGGAAGCTCGGCCAGCGGCGGCGTGGTGGCCGGCGGCAGCAGGGCCAGCCGGGCCGCGGCCAGCGCCCGGTCGGTGGCGAGGGAGCCCTCGGCGGGCAGGTTCTCGAGGCCGTCGGTGATCTCGAGGTGGCGGCTGACCTCGCCGCGCAGCCGGCCCGGGTCTTCCTCGCGAAACCAGGTCAGCTCGTCCTCGGCGCACATCTGGCGCACCTGGGCGAGGATCCGCTCGGCCGACGTGCCGACGAAGACGTCCTTGGTGATGCCGATGTTGTGGTCGACCAGCGCCACCACCGCGTGCTCCGGTCCGCCGTCCTCGGTGTCCTCATAGGCGTACGTCACCAGATAGGACGTCTGATCGCCGTACACGTCGCCGTAGGCGTAGCACCCGGTGGGCCGCACGCGCCCCAGCTGCGCCACCCACGACGGCGCCTGCGTGCCCCGCCGCACCTGGTCGGCGCCCTCCGCGTCGGGCACCAGGGCCGCGAAGACCTCGCGGATCGTGGTGGCCGAGGCGGAACGCCGGCGGGCGGTCGCGGACAGGAAGTCGGTGACGAAGGCGCGCACGGCCTCGGCCCGGTCGTCGGCCGCGACGGAGTAGACACTGCCGAGCAGGGCGGTGCCCAGCATCTCGGCGTCCAGCGCGCAGTCGAGCTTCGCCACGTCGCGGGCCGCGTGCAGGACCGCTTCGTACGGAGTCTGAGGTGCCGGCATGTCGCGAGCGTACCCGTGACCGGCGCCACACGCGTTACTCGGAACGCACCGCGGTGAGAGCTTCACGCGCTTGTGCGTACGCGTTGAGCACCTCACGGACCGGCGCGACCACATACTCCCGGGCGACCTCGGTGATCGACTGCCGGAGTCGCTGCTCGGCCTTCTTCCGGGCGCGCCGCGATCCCCACTCGACGATCGGCTTGAGCACCAGCCACAGCAGAACGCCGGCCAGCAGCCCGCCGAGCAGCAGAACGGTCGGCATCGGAACCGCTCCGATCTGCGGATTGTTCAGCTCGGGCAGGCCGAGGACACGTACCCCGTAGCCGGCCAGAAGCCAGCCCAGCCCCACGATGGCCGCGCCCACCAGCAGCAGTTGCAGCGCGCCGACGGCGCGCCACCACAGTGGGGTCTTCTCCATGCCCAGCTTGGTCTTGCCGACCGCGCGGTCGAGCGCGTCGGGCAGGTCGGCCGCGCGCGAGCGGGCGGCGTTGTTCAGCGCCGGTGTCCACACTTCGGGCAGCGGGGCGGCGGCCCGGGTGGCGACCGCGCGCACCGACAGCCCCACCGCCGACTTCTGGGCCGCGTCGGCCTCGGGCAGCGACGTGCGGGGCACGATGTCGGTGGAGACCGCGTCCGGTTCGGCCTCGGCGCCGATGTGGAGCCTCTTGAGCGGGTCGGGCCGCAGCTTGCGCAGCCCGCGGACCAGGGGCCAGCCGGTGGCGGCGGCGGCGCGATGCCGATAGGCCGCGGCCGCGGCGTCGGCCGCCGCGCCCACGCCGGCCGAGGCCGCGAGCGACTCGGTGAGCTGGCGGACGGTGGCCCGGTCGACCTCGTCCTCGGCCGCCGGCGGCCCGATCATCGCCATCAGCGGCCGGCTGACCGCGTCGACGTCGGCGGCGACCCGGCGCAGCGCGGCCTGCTTGCTGGCGACCGTGGTCTCCAGGGCCGCGCGCAGGTCGGACAGCATGCCGGGCTGCTTGGCCGAGGTGGCCAGCACCGGCGCCCCGCCGAGGCCGTCGTCGTCGAGCAGCCGCTTGAGGTCGGTCAGCACCAGCTCGGTGTCCTGCGTGGACAGCCGGTCGGCCTGGTTGAGCACGACGACCGTCACGTCCGCGTGGGAGCGGAACTGGGAGAGATAGGCCTGGTGGAGGATGCGGTCGCCGTATTTCTGCGGATCGACCACCCAGACGATCTGGTCGACCAGGCCGAGCAGGCGGTCGACCTCGAGCCGGTGCCCGCGCTCGACCGAGTCGAAGTCGGGCAGGTCGAGCAGGACCAGGCCGCGCAGGGCGGCCTCGTCGTCGCCGTCGAGGGCGCTCTCGCGGATGAAGCGGTGCCGTGGCAGCACGCCGACCCAGTCGAGGAGCCGGTTGGCCGGCTCGAGCGGGCCCCACACGCAGGCGTGGGCGACGCCGGTGGTCGGCCGGCGCACGCCGACCGGCGACAGCTTGAGCCGGGCCAGCGCGTTGAACAGGCTGGACTTGCCGCTGCCGGTGCTGCCGGCGAGGGCGACAACGGTGTGGTCGCGGGAGAGCGACAGCCGGTTGCCGGCCCGCTCGATCAGGGTGTGCGCCGCGACCAGTTCGCTGTCGGGCAGGTAGGGGTCGACCAGCCGCACGAAGCGTCCCAGCGCCTCGAGCCGCTGGACGAGCCGGTCGGGGTCGACCCGGCCGTCATCCATGCTGTGTGCGCCTCGCACCTTCTCCACCAGGCTCATGACGCGCTCCCGGTCAACGCGAGCTCCTTACGGGCATCCTCCACCTCGGCCGCCGCCGAGCGAAGCTCCGCGCCCGGTTCGGTGGACAGCCCGGCCTCGGTGAGCCGGTCGCTGAAGCGGGCCGCCTCCTGGTCGAGCAACTCGCCGACGCGGATCATGAGGTCTTCGCGGGCCTGCGTGGCCAGCGTACGGATGGCCTGGTCTCCGAAGATCGCCTCGAGCACCTTCTGCGCGGCGACGGTGGTGGCGGCGCCGCTGGCCACCTCGAGCCCGGTCGGGATGAAGGCGGTGGTGGTGAAGACGGCGATCATCACGGCCAGGCCGGCGCCGTTAACCGCGTACGCCGCGCCGCGCGCGACCACCCTCTTTTCCGCCCCCTCGGTGCGGACCAGTCCGAGCACCCACTCCTGCCAGTCGCGGACCAGGCGCTCGGCCCTCTCGGGCAGATCGGCCGACGTGCGCTGGAGGCCGGGCTCGAGCAGGGCGGCACCGGCCGGATGGGCCTGCCAGGCCGCGTACGCCTGCTCGGCGGCGTCGGCCGCGATCGCCCGCAGCAGGGTGACCAGCTGGGACTCGAGCGCGGCCTGGAGGTTGCGCCCGGGCAGCGGGCGGCCGGTGAGCGCCGAGACGAGCTTGTCGCGCAGCTGCCCGACCTTGTTCTCGAGCGTCTTGAGGAACTCGCCGGTGCCGACGAACTCCTGCCAGCGGGCCAGCACCTCGCCGCGCAGCAGCCGGCCGTCGCGCAGGCCGTCGGTCATCGTCTGCCGGGCGTTGCGATAGGCGGCGTCGACCCGGTCGTCGAGCGCCTTGGCCGCCCGGGTCTGCTCCTCGGCCGCCTCGGCGAGGCCCTCGACGGCCGGGCCGAGCGCGGTCAGCGCGCCGTCGAGCGTCTGGCGCACCACCGCGCCGCGGGCGCTCGCGTCGGCTGCGAGCTGGCCGAACCAGTCGTGCAGGGGCCGGATCACGTCCTCGGGGATCAGGCCCTGGCCGTCGAGCCTGGTCTCGGGCAGCACGAACAAGGGGGCGCCGCCGAGGTCGCGCACGGACAGCATGTCGCTCAGGTGGGTGGCGACCTCGCCCGCCGCCTCGGGCGGCACCCGGTCGAGGACCAGGGCGATCACCGTGCCGCGCAGGCGGGCGGTGGTCAGCAGTTCCCAGGGCACGGCGTCGGCGTAGCGGGCGGCCGTGGTGACGAACAGCCACAGGTCGGCCGCCGCCAGCAGCTGCGCGGCCAGCTTGCGGTTGAGGTCGACGACCGAGTCGATGTCGGGGGCGTCGAGGAAGGCCAGGCCGGCGCCGAGGCCGGGGGCCGAGACGAGCTGGAGGGTGCGCGCGTCGGTGCTCGACTCGCGGGTGCGCACGAGGCCGGGCAGCAGCTGGCCCTGCTGGAACCAGGGCTGGTCGCCGGGGTTGCTCACCAGCACCGGGGAGCGGGTGGTCGGGCGCAGCACGCCGGCCGCGCTGACCGGGGCCCGGACGATGCTGTTGACCAGCGTCGACTTGCCGGCGCCGGTGGAGCCGCCGACGACCACCAGCAGCGGCGCGTCGAGCCGGGTGAGCCGGGGGAGCAGATAGTCGTCGAGCTGGGCCACGAGGGCGGCGCCGACCCGTTTCGCGTCGTCGGCCGACGGCATGATCAGGGGGTACGCGGCGGCGTCGATCGCGGCGCGCAACCGCGCCAGGGCCTTCGCGAGCTTCGCCACAGCCGGCGGCAGCTCGACGGCCGGCGGTTCCTCGGCCGCGGGTGATGCGGGAGCCGCGGGAGCCGCGGGAGCAGCGGGAGCTGCGGGAGCAGCGGGAGCTGCGGGTGATGCGGAAGCCGCAGGGGCCGCGGGCGGCACGGGCTTCTCCGGGTCCGCGGGCGTCGTCGAAGCCGCCGGGGTCGCGGGCGTCGCCGGCTCCTCGGCGGGTTCCGGATGTGGCTGACGGGACACGACGGTTTCCGTACGATCAGAGTGATCCGCGGCATCGGCAGGAACAGCGCTGGCCTGCGCGTCTGTCGCCGTGCTCGAGGATGGGAGCGTGGCGCCGGGCACGGCGGACAGGGCCGACGGACCGACCGCCTCACCGTGCGTCGTCACGGGTAAAGAGTGCCCGATCTATGCAGACAGAACAACAGGTACCGGTATGCCGTGACCGGACAGGTATCTACCGAAGTGCTGGAGCGCGTGTGCGAGCATCGTAGTTGCGCCCGTGAGACTCAACTTCGATTTGACGTTGGGCGCGCCCGTGGCATCATTGAGTCGGTTCCACTCAACCTTGTTAAGAACCGAGCTCTGTAAGAAGCGAGGAACACCATGGCACGTGCGGTCGGCATCGACCTCGGCACCACGAACTCCTGCGTCAGCGTTCTGGAAGGAGGCGAGCCCACCGTCATCGCCAACGCGGAGGGCTCCCGGACGACCCCGTCCATCGTCGCCTTCGCCCGCAACGGCGAGGTGCTCGTGGGTGAGGTCGCCAAGCGCCAGGCGGTGACCAACCCCGACCGGACCATCCGTTCGGTCAAGCGGGAGGTCGGCACCAACTGGTCGATCGACATCGACGGCAAGAAGTACACCCCGCAGGAGATCTCGGCGCGGGTCCTGATGAAGCTGAAGCGCGACTCCGAGGCGTACCTCGGTGAGACGGTCACCGACGCGGTCATCACCGTGCCGGCGTACTTCAACGACGCGCAGCGCCAGGCCACCAAGGAGGCGGGCGAGATCGCCGGCCTCAACGTCCTGCGGATCGTCAACGAGCCCACCGCCGCCGCTCTGGCGTACGGGCTCGACAAGGGCTCCAAGGAGCAGACCGTCCTGGTCTTCGACCTCGGCGGCGGCACCTTCGACGTCTCCCTGCTCGAGCTGGGCGACGGCGTCATCGAGGTGAAGTCGACCTCCGGTGACAACCACCTGGGTGGCGACGACTGGGACCAGCGGATCATCGACCACCTGGTCAAGACGTTCCGCGGTGAGCACGGCATCGACCTCGGCTCGGACAAGATGGCCCTCCAACGTCTGCGCGAGGCCGCCGAGAAGGCGAAGATCGAGCTGTCCGCCGCGACCACCACCAGCATCAACCTGCCGTACATCACGGCCGGCCCCGACGGTCCGCTGCACCTGGACATGTCGCTGTCGCGCTCCGAGTTCCAGCGCATGACGCAGGACCTGCTCGACCGCTGCAAGGGCCCGTTCGAGTCCGCCATCAAGGACGCCGACGTCAAGCTCTCCGACATCGACCACGTCATCCTGGTCGGCGGCTCGACCCGCATGCCCGCCGTGGCCGAGCTGGTCAAGAGCATGACCGGCAAGGACCCCAACAAGGGCGTCAACCCGGACGAGGTCGTCGCCGTCGGCGCCGCCCTGCAGGCCGGTGTGCTCAAGGGTGAGGTCAAGGACGTCCTGCTGCTCGATGTCACCCCGCTCTCGCTGGGCATCGAGACCAAGGGCGGCATCATGCACAAGCTGGTGGAGCGCAACACCACCATCCCGGCGCACCGCTCCGAGGTCTACACGACGGCCGAGGACAACCAGCCGTCCGTGCTGATCCAGGTCTTCCAGGGCGAGCGCGAGATGGCCGCGTACAACAAGAAGCTCGGCACCTTCGAGCTCAGCGGCATCGCGCCGGCTCCCCGTGGCGTACCGCAGATCGAGGTCTCCTTCGACATCGACGCGAACGGCATCGTGCACGTGTCCGCCAAGGACCTGGGCACGGGCAAGGAGCAGAAGATGACGATCACCGGTGGCTCCGCGCTGCCGAAGGACGACATCGAGCGCATGATGCGCGACGCCCAGGACCACGCGGACGACGACAAGAAGCGCCGCGAGGACGCCGAGGCCCGCAACCTGGCCGAGCAGCTCCAGTGGCAGACCGAGAAGTTCCTGGCCGAGAGCGGCGACAAGCTGCCCGAGGACAGCAAGACCAAGATCGGCGAGGCGCTGGGCGAGCTCCGCGGCGCGCTGGGCGGCACCGACATCGAGAAGATCAAGGCCGCTCACGAGCGTCTCTCGCAGGTCTCGCAGGAGGCCGGCTCGGCGCTCTACTCGCAGGGTGACGCCGCTCAGGCCGCCGCCGGCGCCGGTGCCGCGGGCGACCCCGGTGCGCCGGGTGCCGCTCCGGGTGGCGCCACGACCGGTTCGGCCGGCCCCACCGCGGGCGGCGCCGACGACGTCGTGGACGCCGAGATCGTGGAGGACGACAAGAAGTGACTGGCACGGACGACGAGAACGACGGTCAGGCGACCGAGCGGGTCGTCATCCGGGACCGCCGCAAGATCGATCCGAAGGGCGACAAATCGGCGAAGGGCACGGCCTCGGTCGGTGCCCATCGGGCCGACGACGCCGAGGAGACTCCGGAGCCGGCGGCCGCCGCGGCCGCCGAGCCGGAGGAGACCAAGCCCGGCCTCGGCGCCGAGCTGGAGGCCCTGCGGAACGACCTGGAGGAGCGGACCCACGACCTGCAGCGCGTGACCGCGGAGTACGCCAACTACCGCAAGCGGGTCGACCGCGACCGGGGTGCGGCGGCCGAGCAGACCACCGGTGCGGTGCTGACCGCGCTGCTCCCGGTGCTGGACGACATCGACCGGGCGCGCGAGCACGGCGACCTGGTCGGCCCGTTCGCCTCGGTGGCCGAGTCGCTGATCGCGGCGACCGGCAAGCTCGGCCTGGCCGCCTTCGGCGAGAAGGGCGACTCGTTCGACCCCAACCGTCACGAGGCGGTCGCGCACCAGACGTCCCCGGACGTCACGGAGCCGACCTGCGTCGAGGTCATGCGCCGGGGCTACACGCTCGGCGAGCGGCTGCTGCGGCCGGCCCTGGTCGCGGTGGCCGACCCGGAGTGATCTCACAGATGTTCGTCCCGCCCACCGCGCCGCGGTGGGCGGGACCTGCCCGTAGGAGGGGGGAGGCGGGATGAGCTCGAAGGACTGGCTCGAAAAGGACTTCTATGCCGTTCTCGGCGTGCCCAAGTCCGCTCCGACCGACGAGATCAAGAAGGCCTACCGGAAGCTCGCCCGGGACCTGCATCCCGACCGCAACCCCGGTAACAAGGAGGCGGAGGAGAAGTTCAAGGCCGCTTCCGAGGCGTACGACGTGCTCTCGGACGACAAGAAGCGCAAAGAGTACGACGAGATGCGCTCGCTGTTCGGCTCCGGCGCCTTCCGCCGGGGCGCCCGTTCCGGCGGCGGTGGTCAGTTCGACCCGTCCGACCTGTTCGGCGGGTTCAGCAACGCGGGCGCGGCCGGTGGCGGCGCCGCGGGTGACCGCCGGTTCGGCGGCGCCGGTTTCTCGGACATATTCAGCTCGATATTCTCGGGCGGTGGGCCTGGTGGTGGCGCCGCCCGACGAGGACCGCGACGCGGTCGTGATGTCGAGACCGAGGTGACGCTCGAGTTCGCCCAGGCGGTCCGCGGCACGACGCTGCCGTTGACGCTGCGCTCGGCGGGCGAGTGCGACACCTGTCATGGCAGCGGGGCCAAGCCGGGCACCTCACCGCGGACCTGTCCGCAGTGCGCGGGCAGCGGCCTGATCTCGCGTAACCAGGGATCGTTCAGCTTCTCCGAGCCGTGCCGCGAGTGCCAGGGCGCGGGCACGATCGTCGACGAGAAGTGCCCGGAGTGCCGGGGCACGGGCGGGGTCACCAAGGCCCGCACGATAAACGTCCGCTTCCCGGCGGGCGTGGCCGACGGCCAGCGCATCCGGCTCAGCGGCCGGGGCGAGCCGGGCGACCGGGGCGGACCGGCGGGCGATCTCTACGTGCAGGTCCAGGTGCGACCGGACGAGATTTTCGGTCGTACGGGTGACGACCTCACGCTGTCGGTGCCGATCAGCATCGCCGAGGCGGTTCTCGGCACCGATCTGCGAGTGCCGACTCTGGACGGACCCGTCACCATGAGGGTGCCGCCCGGCACGCCGAGCGGCCGGAAGCTGAGGGCGCGGGGCAAGGGCGTGGCCCGCAAGAGCGGACCGCCGGGCGACCTCATCGTCACCGTCGATGTGCAGGTGCCGAGCGAGGTGACCGGGGAAGCCCGGGACGCGCTCGAGCGTTTCGCCAAGCTGACCCCGCCCGCCGGGCGGGAGCGGCTCGAGGCCCGGGTTCGCCGGGGCAGCTAGGACCCGTTGAAGGAGGTGGCACATGCATGAGGAGATCAGCATCTCGGTCGAGCAGGCCTCCGACGCGAAGGTTCTGATCATCTCGGTCGCGGCTCGACTGGCCGGGATGCACCCGCAGACGCTGCGGCAGTACGACCGGCTCGGCCTGGTGCAGCCGGGCCGGGCCGGCGGCGGCGGTCGCCGGTACAGCGAGCGGGACGTCGCGTTGCTGCGTGAGGTGCAGAGGCTCAGCCAGGAGGACGGCGTCAACCTGGCCGGCGTGAAGCGGATCATCGGGCTCGAGCAGCTCGTGGGCGACCTGCAACAACGGGTGCAGGAGCTGGAGCAGGAGCTCACCGCGGCGTACGACCGGATCGCCCAGATGGAGAGCCCGTACGGCCGTCGCGACCTGGTGCGCCAGGAGCGGCCGTCGACGGCTCTGGTGGTCTGGCGCCCGCGCCGGGCGCCCGACCGGTAGGTGTGTGAGGCGGTCTGTTGAAAGGCCGCCTCAGCGCCTGTTGTAGAGACCCAGGCGCCGGGGCTGGCGGACCAGGCCGCCCTCGATCCAGTCGGAGTAGTCGAAGATCTCGGGCCGGCTCATCAGCACACGGCAGTTGTGGGCCCAGGTCTGCATCGGCTCGTCGCCGATCTCGTCGGCGCGCTCGATGAATTTCTTGAGGCGGCGTTTGCGCTGGCCGGTCGCGTTCTGCCGGACGCCGTCGGCGGCGTAGATGTACATGCAGTGCTGGGCGAAGCGCCGGGCCGGGCACTGCCTGTCCATGGCCAGCTCGAACAGGACCGGGGCGAGGACGTCGCCGGAGATGAGCAGGTCCCAGTCGGGCGGCATCGAGTTCAGGGGCACGGCGTCAGGATGGTAGGCCCACGCCTGAAGCTCCTCCGGCCGAGGATCGACCGGATTGGCGAATCCGAAGAAAGTCGACTCACGCACTGTCACGCCGCCGCCTGCCAGAAAGTCCCGATAACACGTAGTTGTCGGAGCGGAACGGTAGCGCGCCAGCGATGTCCTACGGAAGTGTCAGGGCGTCACAATCGGATACTAGTCAGTAGCTTTGAGCACCGGGGCCTGCTGAGGGTGCATGCGGCGCCGGACAAAATTCTTGAACCACTGGTAATCGGGCAAGCGCGCGAGAAGTGGCCCGGTGACCACCGTGATCAATACGTAGGCGGTCGCGAGCGGAGCCAGCCGGGGCTCGACGCCCGAGGCCACGGCCAGACCGGCGATAACGATCGAGAACTCGCCGCGCGGCATCAGGGCCAGGCCGGCCCGCAGCCGTCCGGGCAGGGCGATGCCCACCCGCCGGGCCGCCAGATAGCCGGTGACCACCTTGGTCGCCATGGTCAGCACGGCCAGGCCGAGCGCCGGCAGCAGCACCGGCGGGATCTCGGCCGGGTCGGTGGAGAGCCCGAAGAAGACGAAGAAGACCGCCGCGAACAGGTCGCGCAGCGGCGACAGCATCTGCGTCGCGTGGTGCGCGACCGGGCCGGAGATCGCGATGCCGACCAGGAACGCGCCGACCGCCGACGAGACCTTCAGCTCCTCGGCCACGCCGGCCACGAACAGGGTCAGGCCGAGCACGCCGAGCAGCAGCGCCTCGGCGTCCTGGGCCGAGATCAGGGTGCTGATCTGCTTGCCGTACCGGATGGCCACGACCAGGACCGCGACCACCGTGACCACCGCGACGCCCAGCGCCTTGGCCCCGCCGATCAGGCCCACACCGGCCAGCACGGCCGTGACCAGGGGCAGGTAGAAGGCCATGGCCAGGTCCTCGATGACCAGCACCGAGAGGATCACCGGGGTCTCGCGGTTACCGAGCCGGCCCAGGTCGCCCAGCACCTTGGCGATCACGCCCGAGGACGAGACCCACGTGATGCCCGCGAGCACCAGCGCGGCCCGCCAGTCCCAGCCCATGAGCAGGGCGAAGCCGGCGCCGGGCAGGGCGTTGAGCAGCGCGTCGATCACGCCCGCGGGCGCGGCCGCGCGCAGGTTGCCGACCAGCTCGCCCGCCGAGTACTCCAGACCCAGCATGACCAGCAGCAGGATGACGCCGATGGCCGCGCCGACCTCGATGAACTCCTCGCTGGCGGAAAGCGGCACCAGGCCGCCGTGCCCGAAGGCGAGACCGGCCAGCAGGTAGAGCGGAATCGGCGACAGGCCGATCCGGCGACCCAACCGGCCGAGCATCCCGAGCGCGAAGAGCAGCGCTCCTACCTCGATGAGCAGGATGGTGGTGTCGTGCACGCCCTTGCCTAGCCGTCGTCGTCGCCGGCCAGGATGGCGGTGACGCCGTCCAGGCCCTCGCGGGTGCCGACGGCCACGACCACGTCGTTGGGCTCGAAGACGAATGACGGGCCCGGCGAGGCGATCACCTCGCGGTCACGCATGACCGCGACGATGGAGGCGCCGGTGCGGGTGCGGGCGCGGGTGTCGCCCAGCTTGCGGCCCACGAACGGCGAGCCGGCGCCCAGCCCGATCTGCTCGGTGAGCAGGCCGGCGGCCTGTTGGCGCAGGCCGGCGAGCTGGCCGAGCATGAGGGAGGCGCCGAGCACGTCGGCCAGGGCCTCGGCCTCGTCGTCGGTGAGCGGGATCGAGGCCAGGCACGCGTCGGGATCGTCGACGTCGTAGAGGACCAGATCGCGCCGGCCGTTGCGATGCGACACCACGCCGACCGTCCGCCCCGAGGACGTCACGAGATCGTGTCGGACACCTATACCCGGCAGAGGAGTCTGTTCCACCCGTACGCGCACGATCACAACGTTAACAGCGCGTTGGCCTCCTGTTTCGGTGTGACCGGGTGGGCACGCCGCGCGCTGATCAGAAGGACCAGGCCAAGGGCGCAAAGAACGAGGTTCATGGCGTACGCCAGACGGAAGCCGTACGCCTGGGCCAGGCCGAACGCCGGAGCCGCGAGGATCTGGCCGGTCGTGAAGGTGTTGGTGATCATCGTGGTGGCGCGGCCCGGGTGACCCGGCATGAGGTCCTGCATGTACGAGATGCCGAGCCCGCTGATGGCCGCGATGGCGGCCGCGTTGAGCGGCTGGGCCGCGGCCAGCACCCAGATCGAGCCCGCGCCGGCCGCGACCGCGTGATAGCCGATCGCGCAGCACACGCCGATCAGGATCAGCGTCCGCGACGGCACCCGGGTGGTGAGCACCCCGAAGCCCAGCATCAGCGGGATCTCGAGAGCGGCGCAGAGGCCGAGGATCAGGCCGGCCGAGCGGACCGAGCCGCCCAGATCGGTGCTGACGTAGAGCGGCATCGCCTGCACGGCCAGCGTGCCCGCGGTCTGCACGACGGTGAAGCCGGCGACGATCAGGAAGAGCGTGGACCGCGGCGGGACCGGGGCGATCGCATCCGGGAGATCCCCGGCGCCCTCGGTGGCGGGCTTGCGGACCTCGGGCAGCCAGCGGATCACGATCAGGGCGGTGATCGCGTACATGATCGCGGCGAGCCCGTACGTCCACGCGAAGCCGTGCCCGGCCAGCACGAGCGCGGCCAGCGGCGGACCTCCGACCCAGGCCACCGAGAACAGCGTCCGCAGGGTGCTGATGCCGAGGGCCGCTTTCTTCGGATCGCCGGTTTGGAGCACCTGACGGGCGTACGCGAAGGATTGTGGAAAGAGGGTCCCGGCCAGGGCCGTGAGAGTCACGGTGAGCGCGAGCAGAAGCCAGTAGTCCCGGACGACGGCGGTGAGCGCGGCGCCGGCCAGACCGGCCAGCGCCGCGATGATCAGGAGCTTGCGGCGGATCGGGCGGCGGTCGGAGACGCGGCCGATGAGCCACGACACGAGAACGCCGGCGACCGGTGCGGCGATCAGGAAGGCCGTGGTCCGGATCGGGCCGGCGTGCACGGCGTCGCTGAGGAACAGCGCGAGGTAGGGCCCGACGAACGAGGTCGAGATGCCGACCGCTACGAAGATCAGAGCAAGCGGGAACAGGCGTTTCGACACGTTGCTCAACGGTACGGCTCCTCGGGTGCGGTTCTCCGGCACTCGTGGTGACGATCACTTGCGGGCCGCGCTAGAGTTGAGTGGCTTACGCTCAAGTCTTTGTTTCTCAGGGGAGCGCATGAACGCCGAACGCCTCACCACCAAGAGCCGCGATGTCATCACGGGGGCGGTCGCCGACGCCGGCCGGCGCGGGCACGCCACCGTGGAGCCGTGGCACATGCTGCTTTCTCTTCTCGACACCGGCGGGTCGACCGCGCCGGCTCTCCTGCGCGCGGTGGGGGCCAACCCCGCTGATGTACGCCGGGTGGCGATCCGTGCCGTCGAGCAGCTTCCGTCCGCCCGCGGCGCCAGCACGGCCGAGCCCAGCCTGTCGCGTGAGTTCGTCAACGCGATCGGCGAGGCCGAGCTGATCGCCCAGCCGCTGGGCGACGAATACGTCTCGACCGAGCACCTGCTGGCCGGCCTGGCCCGCGTGGGCGGCGCCGTCGGCCGCGCCCTCAAGGACGTCGGCGCCACCGAGGAGGCCCTGGTCGCCGCGTTCCCGCAGGTGCGTGGGGGCGACCGGCGGGTGACCAACAACGATCCCGAGTCCACGTACAAGGCGCTGGAGAAATACAGCGTCGACCTGACCGCTCAGGCCCGCGAGGGCCGCATCGACCCGGTGATCGGCCGCGACGCCGAGATCCGCCGCGTCGTGCAGGTGCTCTCCCGGCGTACGAAGAACAACCCCGTGCTGATCGGCGAGCCCGGCGTCGGCAAGACCGCCATCGTCGAGGGCCTGGCCCAGCGCATCGTGGCCGGCGACGTGCCCGAGACGCTGCGCGACAAGAAGCTGGTCTCGCTCGACCTCGGCGCCATGGTGGCCGGCGCGCAATATCGCGGCCAGTTCGAGGAGCGGCTCAAGAGCGTCCTCGAGGAGATCCGCAACTCCAACGGCCAGGTCGTCACCTTCCTCGACGAGCTGCACACCGTCGTGGGCGCGGGCAAGGGCGAGGGCTCGATGGACGCCGGCAACATGCTCAAGCCGATGCTGGCCCGCGGCGAGCTGCGCATGGTCGGCGCGACCACCCTCGACGAATATCGCGAGCACATCGAGAAGGACCCGGCCCTCGAGCGGCGCTTCCAGCCGGTGGTGGTCGGCGAGCCGACCGTCGAGGACACCATCGGCATCCTGCGCGGGCTCAAGGGCCGGTACGAGGCGCACCACCGGGTGCAGATCACCGACGCGGCGCTGGTGGCCGCGGCCTCGCTGTCCGACCGCTACATCAGCGACCGCTTCCTGCCCGACAAGGCGATCGACCTGATCGACGAGGCCGCCTCCCGCCTCCGCATGGAGATCGACTCCCAGCCGGTCGAGCTCGACCAGCTCCAGCGCCAGGTCGACCGCATGCGTGTGGAAAAGCTCGCCCTCGAGAAGGAGACCGACCCCGCCTCCCGCGACCGCCTCGGACGCCTTGAGCGCGACCTGGCCGACCGCGAGGAGGAGCTGACCGCGCTCAACGCCCGCTGGGAGCGCGAGCGCGGCGGCCTCAACCGGGTCGGCGAGCTCAAGAAGAGGCTCGACGAGACCAAGGCATCGCAGGAGCGGGCGCAGCGTGACGGCAACCTGCTCGAGGCGTCGCGGCTGCTCTACGAGGTGATCCCGGCCCTGGAGAAGGAGCTGCGGGCCGCGTCCGAGGCCGACGAGCAGGAGGCCAAGGCCGAGCCGCCGATGGTCAAGGAGGAGGTCGGCGCCGACGACATCGCCGAGGTGATCTCCTCGTGGACCGGCATCCCGGCCGGCCGGATGATGGAGGGCGAGACGGCCAAGCTCCTGCGCATGGAGGAGTCGCTGCGCGACAAGGTGGTCGGCCAGAAGGAGGCCGTGGCCGCGGTGGCGGGCGCGGTGCGCCGGGCCCGGGCGGGCATCGCCGACCCCGACCGGCCGACCGGCAGCTTCCTGTTCCTCGGCCCGACCGGTGTCGGCAAGACCGAGCTGGCCAAGGCCCTGGCCGGCTTCCTGTTCGACGACGAGCGGGCGATGGTCCGCATCGACATGAGCGAGTACGGCGAGAAGCACTCGGTGGCCCGGCTCGTCGGTGCCCCTCCCGGCTACGTCGGATACGAGGAGGGTGGGCAGCTCACCGAGGCGGTGCGCCGCCGCCCGTACAGCGTGGTCCTGCTCGATGAAGTGGAAAAGGCCCACCCGGACGTCTTCGACGTGCTGTTGCAGGTGCTCGACGACGGGCGGCTCACCGACGGTCAGGGCCGCACTGTCGACTTCCGCAACGCGATCCTGGTGCTGACGTCGAACCTGGGTTCGCAGACGGCCGACTTCACGATGGGTGACGAGGAACGGCGCGACGAGGTGCTCGCGGTCGTACGGGCGCACTTCAAGCCGGAGTTCCTCAACCGGCTCGACGACATCGTGGTGTTCCACGCGCTCACCAAGGACGATCTGGCCGCGATCGTCGACATCCAGCTCAGCCGCCTGCGGACGCGGCTGGCCGACCGGCGGCTGACGCTCGACGTGACCGGGCCGGCGGTGGAGTGGCTGGGCGAGCACGGCTATGACCCGATCTACGGCGCGCGGCCGCTGCGGCGGCTCGTGCAGTCGGCGATCGGCGACTCGCTGGCCAAGGCGCTGCTGGCCGGGGAGATCAGGGACGGTGACCGGGTCGTGGTCGACCTGCTCGAGACCAAGGACGGCCTGGCGGTCACACGCGGATAGCAAGAAGCCCCGGGGATCTCCCCGGGGCTTCTTTTCAGCCGGCTTTTTAGTCGGTGGCCGTCCGCTGCCGGTAGGCCTGGGTCATCAGGACGTCCGTGACCAGTTGCTCTCCGCCCTCGGCGGGCCAGATGCGGATGCCGTCGCGGTGGAGCTGATATCGCACGTCCTTGAAGCGGGTCCGAGTGTCGTCATGGTGAACGACGTCCAGGGTGTCGGCGTGGGGCATGGGACTCACCGGTCCTTAACAGGTCTGAGGCGGCCGCGGTGTGGTCACGCGGCCGGCGTAATGGGACAGGTGCCCTAGGACGGTCTGCCTCGGCCCTCATCTTTTGGGGCGGGCGACTCGTCCGGGCAGGGGGCGTCGCGGGAGGTCTCTGCTGCCACGTCGGCGCCACGGATGGAAGTGTAGGGGCCGGAATCGACCCGTGTCGCCCCCTGAACGAGCGACCTATTTACGGATATTTCGTCCATCGTCGCCCGATGCTGCCACAGGTTGGCGGCTTGCGCTCCACTGTCGCGAATATGGCGGCCGCCCGATACCGTGAGTGGATCAAGAATTTGGGGGCATTGTGACCGTTCCGAGCTACCCGGCACCCACACCAAGGCCGCGCCCGGTCATCGTGACGGTCGCGTCCTACCTGCTCTACCTGGTCGCGGCGATCCAGGTGATCAGCGCGTTCCTCACGTTCTCGGTGTCGGGCCGCATGTCCGACGCGGTCCGCGACGCCTACGCCGGCACCGAGTCCGAGGGCGCCGAAGGCGTCGTGACCGGCATCTTCGTCTTCGGCGGCATCGTCAACCTGCTGATCGGCATCGGCTTCGCCGCGCTGGCCTTCTTCAACAACAAGGGCAAGAACCCGTCCCGCATCGTCACGTGGGCGATCGGCGGCATCGCGATCTGCTGCCTCGGCTTCGGGCTGGGCGGGAACGCCCTGGTCAGCACGATGGAGTCGGCTGGCAACACCGGCTCCACGTGGCAGGACGACGACCTCGACCAGCGCCTCAACGACGCGCTGCCGTCCTGGTACACGCCGACGACCACGGCCCTGACGGTGATCGCCTTGCTGGCCGTCCTGGGCACGGTGATCTTGCTGGCGCTGCCGGCCTCCAACGACTTCTTCCGCAAGCAGCCGCCCGGGGGCTGGGATCCGTCGGTCGGATATCCGCCATATCCCGGTCAGCAGCCGGGCGGGCAATATCCGGTGTACGGGCAGCAGAACCCCTACCCGCCGTACCCGGGCCAGCCGACTCAGGGCTACCCGGCGCCGGGATATCCGCCTCAGGGCTACCCGGCGCCGCAGGGCCAGCCGGGGCAGCCGGCTCCGGGCCTCCCGCCTTACCCCGGGGCGGGCCCGTCGACGCCGCCGCCGGGTTCCGGTCCTTCTATGCCGCCGTCGGAGCCCTCCGCGCCACAGGGTGCCTTCGATCCGTACGCGCCGCCGTCGGAGCCCTCCGCGCCGCAGGGTGCCTCCGATCCGTACGCGCCGCCGTCGGGCCCGGGGTCTTCCGCGCCGCCCGCCGGATCTTCGGCTCCGCCGACGACCTCTGACGCCTCCGCGCCGCCGACGGCTTCTGACCCTTACGCGCCGCCGACGACTTCTGACCCTTACGCGCCGCCGACGACTTCTGACCCTTACGCGCCGCCGACGACCGCTGACCCTTACGCGCCGCCGCCGGCCTCTGATCCGTACGCCCCGCCTCCGGCGCCGCCGGCCGGGCCGGAATCGCCGGGTGGGAGCCAGCCGTCATGGGGTGCACCGCCGCCGCCGTGGGGTGCGCAGCCGAAGCCGTCAAGCCCGGAGGACGAGCAGCCGCCCACGGAGGGCACGCAGTCGCCCACTGACGGTACGCAGCCGCCGAAGCCTTGATGTCCCGCTGGACGGGTTCCGCACCGTTTGACGCTCCACGCGGGTAGGTTCGGGCCAACGGATCACCGCGGGGAGTCGTCGATGTCATACCCAGTCCAGCCGCCGCCGATCGCCATGGCGCCGCCGCCCTCGCCCTCGGGCCGGCCGCCCACGGTGACGGTGGCCGCTGTCCTGCTCTGGGTGATGGCCGTGATCGGCCTGATCTACGCGATCACCACCCTGGCCATCGTGCCGGGAACGATCGACCGCTTCCGCGACGTCACGGACAGCCCGCTGCAGTCCTTCACGGGCGACACCGACCTCGACTACTACGTGGCCGTGGTCTGGCTCGGCGCCGCCGTGGCCCTGGCCCTGGCCGTGATCATCTTCGCTCTGTACGTGGTGCTGGGCCTGGCCCTGCGCCGGGGCAGCAACGCCGCCCGGATAACCACGCTGGTGGCCTGCGTCCTGGGCATCCTGGCCGGCGCCGCGAGCGCGCTGACGGTGGCGGTGCAGGGAGGCGGCGAGGCGGTCCCGGGTTCACTGGGCACCCGTCTGACCGAGGCGTACCCCGGCGGCTGGGTAGGAACGAACGCCGCCCTCTCGGTCGCACAGATCCTCGGCTACGCGATCGTCGGAGTCCTGATCCTGACGGCTCCCCGGGCGTTCTTCCGCAAGCCGGCCGCCGCAGCCGTCCCGCCGGGCGCCTACCCACCCGCCTACGGAGCCCCTTACCCGGGACATCCGGCCCAGTACGGCCAGACCTACGACCCCGGTGCGTACGGTCCCGGTTCCCCTTACGCTTCAAACCCTTCCAGCCCGTACGCCGCGGCGCCCTACCCGCAGTACCCCGCAGCTCCCGCCCCCACAGACGGAAGCGGCCCGGACTCGCCATACGCCCGCCCGCCGGCCCCCACCACAGAGCCTTCGACCGTCGCACCCCCGACCGAGCCCACCGCCAGCGCACCAACCCAGCCCACACCACCCGCGACGCCCACCCAGCCGACAGCGTCCTTCACGCCCGCTCAGCATCCCGCGCCCGCCGCGCCCAGCGCTGCCACGCCCACGGCGTCCGACTTCACCGCGCCCGCTCAGCCGCCCGCGCCCGGCTCCGCCGCGCCCAGTCCTGCCCAGTCGATCGCTGCCGCCGAGCCTGGCTCCGCTGCGTCCACGGCCGCCCAGCCGGCCGTTCCCGCGATGCCTGGCTCCGCTGCGCCCAGCGCCGCCCAGCCGGCCGCTGCCGCAGGGACTGCCTCCCCCGTCTCCGCTGGCCCACCCTTCGCTCCGGCTGCGCCCGCTGTCTCGCCGGCCGCGAATGCGTCGGCGGCGCCGGGTGGGCCGGGGGGCGTTTCGGCGGTGCCGGGGGAAACTGGTTCCGGGGTGGCTGGTTCCGTCGTACCGAATCCTGCCGGGACCGTTCCTTCCGGACCTTCCGGTGAGGCGAGTGGGGCCGAGTCGGGGAAGCGCGCGACCCCTTCGTCGTCGGATGATGAGTACTGGTCACGTCCGTCGGAGTAGTTACTCGCCAGTTACCCCCCTCATTTTGAGGTGAGGCCCCTCATATTGATGGGTATGGGTCACCCGAACGGGTAACTTTCTCATCCGGCGATGTCCCCCAATCGGCTGTCCGGATAGCGCTTGACCAGCCGGTCGGAGGGTGTTTTTCGCTACATGGGTAAACGTCCGATCGCACGATTCACAGGAGCTTCTCAGCACCTCGTCCGGGTGATCTGCCGGCCGCGCCCGCTGTGACCCAGGACATAGGGGCTTTGAGCTGCGTCGATGTTCTCCGGATGGGGCGAAAGGGACTTGGCCAACAGTAAGGTTTGTTTATAGAGAGACCCAATGTTGTGCGTCAATAGTTCCCTTCGGCACTGCCGGGGCGAAAGGTTCCAGTTTCGTTCCAGCCAGTACGCTCGATACATGCAAGCACGCCACGACCTGCGTAAATTCATCACTGAATTGCCCGTCGCAGAGCGTGGTGCCGTGCTTTCATCGGGTCGTGAACTTCCGGCATCCGGCCGCCCGGTCCGGGAGATCGCACACGGTGTTGGGATGACGACGGCGAGGTGTGTGCGGACCTCGCTCAAATCGGATCAGTCACCGGAAATGGATCGACGAATTGACAATGTGGGGCGTCTCACTCCCGGGGCGGGGATCGAGACCTCGACACAGATGGGCAGCGACCTGACGGCGGCTGAGGCGTTGCAGGAGGCAGAGACCGAGTTCGGTGCCGGGGTAAAGGTTGATCGGGAGTTCGGGTTACCGGCCATCCTGGATCGACCGACCCGGCGATCGATGTCGGCCTTACGGCCTCGAAGTTAGGCGGTTCGTTCCTGCACCCATGCAGGAGAATCGATGCAGTTGGTGGAAGGATGGAGATCGTGGGAACTGCGTTGGCGGAAATGACAATGCCTCAGATCTCGCCGCTTGCCGGCGAGCCAATTGAACGTGCCGACGCCGAGCGGCTGGCCGGGGTGCTCAAGGCACTGGCCGACCCGGCCCGGCTTCGGCTGCTGAGCCTCATCCAGTCCGCGACGGACGGTGAGGCCTGCGTGTGCGACCTGACCGCTCCGCTCGGTCTGTCTCAGCCGACGGTGAGCCATCACCTTCGGATCCTCACGGAGGCCGGCCTGCTCGAGCGTGAGAAGCGGGGTGTGTGGGCGTACTACCGTCTCGTGCCGACCGCCATCGCGACGATCGCCGATCTTCTGACCCCGCCTCGCAAGCGGGCCACGAAGAAGGCGCGCTGACCGCTTTCGGGACTCGCCTGGCGTCACCGGCATCACGTGGGGCGTGACGCCAGGCCGAAGACCTTCTCCGCCTCAAGTCCACCCCCAGGACCCGAGGAGTAACGGGTGAACTACGTCCACGGCGATCTGCGCGATCAGCTCGCGTTCGTGGGTTTCGACGTCATCCAGGCCGGCCTGGTGGCCGGCTCCGGTGGCAACCTGTCCGCGCGCATCCCCGACGAGGACGCCATCTGGGTCACCGCCAGTGGCTCCTGGCTGGGCCGTCTCAGCCGGACCACCTTCGCCGCCGTTCGCGTGTCGGACGGCTCACCCGCGACGATCGGCAACATGCCGCCGCCGCAGTGCGAGCCGACCAGCGAGCTGGCGTTGCACCTCGCGTTGTACAGGGCCCGTCCCGACGTCAACGCCATCATCCATCTGCATCCGCAGACCGCTCTGCTGCTCGACGCTCTGGGCGAGCACATCCGGATCGTCACCACCGACCACGCCTACTACCTGAGGCGTGTCTCCACGGTGCCGTTCCGCATGCCCGGCACGATCGAGCTGGCCTCGTTGACGGCCGCCATGGCCGCCGACGGCACCGACTGCCTGGTCCTGAGCCAGCACGGCTGCGTGGTCCTCGGCGATTCGGTCGAGCTGGCCCACAAGCGGGCCCGCAACCTCGAGGAGGCCGCGCAGCTCACGTACCGGGCCCTGGCCGCCGGCCGCCTGGAAAACCTGCGCGACTGCCCCGAGGAGTTCCTGAACCGCCTCTCCGGATCCACCGCGCTCTCCGTCTGACCCGCCGACCCGTCCAGCGAGTCCCGTCCAGGAGCCCGCCGCCCTCCGGGCTCTCCGCCTCTCAGGCGCTCAGCGCCACCCGTTCCGCACGTCGAAGCCGCCTGGTTCCCTTCCAGGCGGCTTCGTTCTTCCGGTACGCCGATACGGCCACCCGGCAAACGAAAAGACGCCGCCCGAAGGGGCGGCGTCTTTTGTGGACTGTGTGCCGGTCAGTTCCGACGGTGCGACCGCGGCGGGTAGCGGTCGTCGTTGTCGTCCTCCTCGCGGGCGGCGTCGACCAGGCCGGCGATGCTCGCGGCGGCGACGACGCCGATGGCGGCCGACGGCTCGGGCTCGGCGGAGTCGGGGTTCTTCTTCTTGTGGCGGCGCTCGCGCAGGATCTCGATGAAGATCGGCAGCAGCGAGATGAGCACGATGACCGCGACGACCGGGAGGATGTAGCGGTCGATGTGGTCGCCGACGGCGTCGTAGATCTGCTGGGCCAGCGTGTGACCGATGATGATGATGCCGTCGGTCCAGAGGATGGCGCCGATCACGTTCCAGAGGAAGAACTTCCGGGCCGGCATGCCGAGCGTGCCCGCCACCGGGTTGAGGAACGTGCGCACGATCGGGATGAAGCGGGCCAGCACGACCGCCTTGGCCGGGCCGAACTTCTCGAAGTAGTACTCCGCCTTCTGGACGTACTCCTTCTTGAAGAGCTTGGAGTCCGGTTTGTCGAACATCCGCCGCCCGTACTTGGCGCCGAGCCAGTGGCCGAACTGGGCGCCCACGATGGCGCAGATCGGCGCACCGATCAGCAGGCCGGCGTAGGACAGCTGGGTGCCGTCACCGAACATCGAGTCGGCCACGGGCGAGGCGGCCACGCCGGCCAGGAAGAGAAGCGAGTCGCCGGGGAAGAAGAACCCGACCAGCAGGCCTGTCTCGGCGAACATGATCGCCCACACACCGTACAGACCAAGGGTGTGAATCAGGTCCGTCGGATCCGTCGGATTGAAGGCGAGCTGCTCGCTGAGCGCACGGATGTCCACGAGGAGCCAGGGTACCGGCACTCGCCCATGTGAAACCTGTCCACTTCCTGTGGAACGGCCGAACGACCGCCCCGCTCGCCCGAACGGCCAGGTGAGCAGGGCGGCGCCGGTCACAGCCGCGGGTCGACGGGCTCCGACTCCGAGGCCAGGATGGCGAAGACCAGCTCGTGGACGCGCCACAACGGCTCGCCCGCGGCCAGCCGGTCGAGGGCGGCCAGGCCCAGACCGTGCTCGCGCAGGGCCAGGTTGCGCTTGCGGCCCAGGTTGCGGCGGCGCAGGCGGGCGAGCTGCTCGGGCCGGGTGTACTCCGGGCCGTAGATGATCCGCAGATATTTACGGCCGCGGCACTTCACGCCGGGCTGGACGAGCCGGCCCTTCGCCTCGGTGGCGGTCGGACCGGTCCAGGGCTTCACCACCATCCCCTCACCGCCGGCGGCGGTCAGCGCCAGCCACCACTCGGTGGCCTCCGCCTCGGACGCCGGGTCGGCCAGGTCGACGATGACCCGCCGGGTCGGCGTGAACAGCTCCGGATCGGCCGCCACGAGCCGGTCGGCCAGGCTCAGGTGCCAGCCGTGGTCGCGGTCGGCGTACGAGACGCCGTCCCCGGCCAGCACCGCGAACGGGGCCAGCGTGACGCCGGTAAGGCCGTCGGTCGGCTTCACGTACGAGCGGTAGGCGGCCGAATATCCGTCGATCTCGGCCGACCGCAGCTCCAGCCGCTCGCGCAGCGCGGTCACGTCCAGCCCGCGAGCGGCCGTGCCGGCGATCACGTCGAGGGCGGCGGGCAGCGCGGCCCGGCCGGCGGCGCCGACCCCCGCGTACCGCTCCCGGATCAGGCCGCCCGCCTTGGCCGACCACGGCAGCAGCTCGGCGTCGAGCAGCAGCCACTCACGGCCGAGCTCGTCGAAGAGCCCGGCCGCGGCGGCCCGCACCCTGTCCAGCAGCGGCCCGTCCAGCTCGGGACCGAAGAACGGCCGTCCGGTGCGGGTCCAGATCGCGTCGCCCTGGCCGAGCCGGGACACGCGGACCACGGCCCGGGAGCCCATGTGCTTCTCCTCGCACACGACCTTCTCCACACCGGCGGCGCGCATGTCGGCGAGGGCGGTCGCCGGATGCTCCAGATATCCGTCGAGCTCCGACGTCGAGCACGGCGCCATGGTCGGCGGCAGCCAGACCAGTGTCGCCGGGTCGAGCGCGAACCGGCTCATCACCTCGAGCGCGGCGGCCGCGTTCTCGGCGGCGATGGTGGCCCGCCCGTAGCCGTAGTCGAGGTGACGCCGCCCGGTCACGTCGGTGATGTCGAGTCCCTCGTCCGGCCGGCCCGGTGCGACCAGCGGGCGTACGGGCGCGTAATGCTCCCGCTCGGCCGGCACCGCGACGAGCTCGCGTGACGGCCAGCGCAGCGCGGTCAGCGCACCGCCGAAGACGCAGCCGGTGTCGAGGCAGATGGTGTTGTTGATCCACTCCGGTTTCGGGGTCGGGGTGTGGCCGTAGACGACAGCGGCCGCACCGCGGTAGTCGCGGGCCCACGGGTAGCGCACCGGCAGCCCGTACTCGTCGGTCTCGCCGGTGGTCTCGCCGTAGAGCGCGAAGCTGCGCACCCGGCCCGACGCCCGGCCCTGGTAGGCCTCCTTGAGCCCGGCGTGCGCGACCACCAGCCGGCCGCCGTCGAGCACGTAGTGGCTGACCAGGCCCTCGATGAACGTCTTGGCCGCGGCGACGAACTCCTCGGGCTCGGCCGACAGCTGCTCGAGGGTCTCGGGCAGGCCGTGGGTGAGCTGGACCTTGCGGCCGTTGAGCTTGCGGGCCAGTTTCTGCTCGTGGTTGCCGGGCACGCACAGCGCCGCGCCGTCCGCCACCATGCCCATCACCAGACGCAGAACGCCCGGCGAGTCGGGGCCGCGGTCGACCAGGTCGCCCACGAAGACGGCGGTGCGGCCCTCGGGGTGCGCCGCGGTGACCGGGCGGCCCTCGGGGTCGCGGACGAGGGCGTAGCCCAGCCGCTCGAGCAGCGTCTCGAGCTCGGCCCGGCAGCCGTGCACGTCGCCGATGATGTCGAACGGCCCGGTGAGCTCGCGCTTGTCGTTGAACAGCTTCTCGTAGCGGATCGAGGTGGCGGCGATCTCCTCCGGACCGCGCAGCACGTGGACCTTGCGGAAGCCCTCACGGGCCAGCGAGCCGAGGCTGCGCCGCAGGTCGCGGTGCATCCGGCTGAGGACGCGGCGGTCGAAGGTGCGGTCGGGCCGGGCCTGCGTGCGCTCCCAGGCCAGCGCCTCGGGCACGTCGAGGACGATCGCCACCGGCAGCACGTCGTGCTCCTTGGCCACCCGGACCAGCTCGGCCCGGCCGTGGGGCTGGAGGTTGGTGGCGTCGACGACCGTGAGCCGCCCGGCCGCCAGCCGCTTGCCGGCGATGTAGTGCAGGGCGTCGAAGGCCTCGGCCGAGGCCGACTGGTCGTTCTCGTCGTCGGCGACCAGGCCGCGGAAGAAGTCGGACGACAGCACCTGGGTGGGGAGGAAGTTCGTCCGCGCGAACGTCGACTTGCCCGAGCCGGAGATGCCGACCAGCGCGACGAGCGCGAGCTCCGGGATGTCGATCATGCGGTCACCTCCACGGTGAAGAGAGCGAGCTGGGTGGGGGAGCCGGTCGTCTCGTCGAGCTCGCCGACTGTCCTGAATGTCACGTCGTATCCGTATGTCTGAGCGGTGCGGGTCGCCCACTCCTGGAACTCGGCCCGCGTCCACTCGAAGCGATGGTCCGAATGACGCATGCCGGTCAGGCCCTCGTAGTGGACGTTGTACTCGGCATTGGGCGTGGTCACGACGACGGCGCCCGGATGCGCGTGGCCGAAGACGCTCGCCTCCAGCGCCGGCAGCCGCGGCACGTCGAGATGCTCGATGACCTCCATCAGCACCGCCGCGTCGTAGCCGCGCAGCCGGTCGTCGCGATAGGTCAGCGCCGACTGCCACAGCTTGAGACGGCCGCGCTGCCGCTCGGGCAGGCGGTCGAGGCGCAGCTTGCGGGCGGCGATCTCCAGGGCCCGGGACGACACGTCGGTGCCGACGACCTCGGTGTAGCGCCGGTCCTTCATCAGGGCACCCAGCAGGGCTCCGCCGCCACAGCCCAGGTCGAGCACGCGCGTGGCGCCGACCTCGGTCAGGGCGGCCAGCACGGCGTCCCGTCGCTGCTCGGCGAGCGACCGGCGACGTACCACCGGAAGCTCGGCCTCCTCCTCGGCCGGCGGCTCCTCGGCCTCCTCGCCCTCCAGGGACTGGAGCGCGGTGGTGGTCAGGGCCCGCTTGTGCGCCAGGTAGCGGCGGGCGATCAGCACCTTGTCGGGATGGCCGGCCAGCCAGCCCTCACCCGAGCGCAGCAGCTTCTCGATCTCGTCGGGCGCGACCCAGTAGTGCTTCGCGTCGTCGAGGACGGGCAGCAGGACGTACAGGTGATTGAGGGCCGCGGAGAGCGTCAGCGAACCGCGCAGCCCGAGATCGACGTAGCGGCTGTCGCCGCCGATCTCCGGCTCGAACGGGATCGGCGTGGCCTCGACCTCCCAGCCCAGCGGCGCGAAGAGGCGCGTGGCCAGCTCGGCCGTGCCCCGCAGCACCGGCACGCGGATCTCCAGCGGGATCGGCGTGGCGGCCAGGTCGGGGCGGTCCTTGGAGGCGCCGCGCAGGGCCGAGCGGAAGACCTTGGAGAGGGCGCTGGCGAGCAGGCTGGAGGCCGCGTAGGGGCGGTCGTTGACGAACTGGCTCAGCTCGAAGGCGTCACGCTGGGCGCGCAGCCGCCGCGGATCGACGTCCAGCATCAGCGCGGCCGTGCACCGCTCGTCACTCACCTCGGGGTACATGACGTACGCCGTACCGGTCGGCACGTCGAACGTATGCACCTTGTCGGGGTGCTTGACCAGCAGATATCCGAGGTCGGAGGCCGGGCGGTGAGTGGTCGTGACGGTGAGCAGCACGCCCGTAATGATGAGCCGCCGAAACGATCAAGGGCGAACCATTAATCGATTCAGCGGTATTCGTCCTCCAGTCGTACGGACCGGCTCTGCTCCTGCGCGTCCCACTCCGGCGTCTCGTCGCCCAGCGCGGGCGCGGGGTCGTCGCTGTCGTCGTCGAGGAAGGCGTCGGTCGCCTGTTCCGCCGCGTCCGCCTCGGGAGCTTCAAGATCATTGCTTCCTGGGTACGTCATCACGCGCTTCCTTCCGCCGTCATCCGGGCCACCTTTCCCCCACAGCATGCGCGCAAACGGCCGGGCGCCGGCGCCGTACGGCCAGGAGCAGCCCCACCGCGACGAGCGCGGCCCCCGCGCCGGCCGTCCACGGCACCCCCGGCCCGGTGATCGGCAGGGCACAGCGGGCGTTCGGGGCGGTCACCGTGATGGGCGCGTGGTTGTCGTCCTTCCCGGCCCGCTCGGCCTGAAGCCGGGGCAGCATGTCGCCGACCTCGACCGCCCCGGCGGCGCCACAGGCCTCGTCGAGCTCGACCCCGAAGGTGAACAGCGCCTTCTGCCCGGGCGCCAGCCCGCGATCGTTGTAGCAGGTGAAGCTGTCCGCGTCGCCGGCCTGCAGACAGTTGTCGGCCACCTCGGTGAGCGTGACGTTGCCGGGCAGCCGGACGTGGGTGGGCACCGCGTTGTTCGGATAGAGGTCGGGGCGGAGCCGGCCCGGGCCGCGCCAGACCATGCCGACCGTCGTCGCCGCCACCTCGCCCACCGCCACGCTCGGGTGCGCGCCGAGGGCGCCGAGGTCGGGCTTCCGGTCGCCGGTGACTCTCAGCGTCACCACCGACGAGTCGTTCTCCGGGTCCACGTCCGACTGGGGCTCCGACTGGACGGAGGCGGCCTCTTCGAGAGCCAGCGGCGCGCCGGAACCGTACGTGCCGACGACAAATGCCGGTAAGGACTCGGCGATGTCGTCCCACTCGGTGGGGGTGACCCATTGGAGGGCGGTCTGTGCCTCGCTGCCCACCGCCGAGCCCGCGGGCGGGCGCATCGTGATCGGGGCGGAGAGCCGATATCCGGCACCCGGCTCCAGAGATCTGCCGAACCGGCAGATGACCGTGAACTCGCCGTAGAGACAGTTGCGGTACGACGTCCGCGCGAGCAGCCGGGAGTCGGCGCCCATGACCATGACGGCGCCCTCGACGGCGGTGGCGCCGGGGTTGCGGACCATCGGGGTCACCGTCGCCGAGCCGCCGGGCCGGGCGCTGACATCCTCGTTGCGGCCGGCCGCGAGATCGACGGCCTGCCCGACGCGGACGACGGCCTGGGTCGTCCGGGCCGGGCCGTCGTCGACGCGGGCGGTCAGTTCGAGTTCCGCGCTGTCGCCGGTCTTCGCCCGGGCCGTGGGCTTGGCGATCAGGTAACCGATGGCGTTGATCTCCTCGTCGGAGACGAAGATGTCGTCCCACTCGCACGTGACGACCGAGGCCTCGCGGCGGCACGGTCCGTCGGCCGGCATGCTCTGAAACCCATCGGCGTCGGGGATCGACGAGCCGGCGATGACCTCGAGATCGAGTTCCGCGAACGTCGCCGCCTTGGCCTGGTCGACCGACAGCGTCACGTGATGCCACTTCTCGTCGGTCACGCCGTTCATGCTCATCCACAGAATGGCCGACTTCGTGGATCCGCCCGGGGCCAGAGTGGTCCGTGTGAGGTGGATGTCGGCGGTGGGCCCGGACGGTGCCGCCGCGGCCGGCGTGACGGGGAGCGCGGCCAGCAGCAGCGCGGCCGCCGCCCGGCCGATGATCATTGGCATGGTCGAAGACTAAATGGGCGTATTGCGGGGATGTGCCGGAATCTCTGGAGAGTTACGGGGTCATTTCTGATCGGGCGAGCGGCTACGGAATACTGCCTGTTGGAGGACAGCGCGGTCCTGCCCTCTGTCTCCCGAACGCAAAGAGCAAGGAGCGCACCGATGCCCATCGCTTCTCCCGAGGTCTACGCCGAGATGCTGGACCGGGCCAAGGCGGGCGCGTTCGCGTACCCGGCGATCAACGTGACGTCCTCGCAGACCCTCAACGCGGCCCTCCAGGGCTTCGCCGAGGCGGGCAGCGACGGCATCATCCAGATCTCCACCGGTGGCGCCGAGTACGTGTCGGGTCCGACGGTCAAGAACATGATCACCGGTGCCGTGGCGCTGGCCGAGTTCGCGACCGAGGTGGCCAAGAACTACCCGATCAACATCGCGCTGCACACCGACCACTGCCCCAAGGACAAGCTCGACAAGTACGTGCGCCCGCTGCTGGCCATCAGCAAGGAGCGCGTCGCCAACGGGCAGGCCCCGCTCTTCCAGTCGCACATGTGGGACGGCTCGGCCGTGCCGGTCGACGAGAACCTCCAGATCGCCGAGGAGCTCCTCAAGGACGCCGCGGCCGCGCACATCATCCTCGAGATCGAGGTCGGCGTGGTCGGTGGCGAGGAGGACGGCGTCTCGGCCGCGATCGACGACAAGCTCTACTCGACCGTCGAGGACGGCCTGGCCACCGCGGCCGCCCTGGGCCTGGGCGAGAAGGGCCGCTACATGACGGCCCTGACCTTCGGCAACGTGCACGGCGTCTACAAGCCGGGCAACGTCAAGCTGCGCCCCGAGATCCTCAAGGAGATCCAGGAGGCGGTCGGCGCCAAGTACGGCAAGGAGAAGCCGTTCGACCTGGTCTTCCACGGCGGCTCGGGCTCGCTGCTCTCGGAGATCCACGGCGCCCTGGACTACGGCGTGGTCAAGATGAACATCGACACCGACACGCAGTACGCGTTCACGCGCCCCGTGGTCGACCACATGTTCACGAACTACGACGGCGTTCTGAAGATCGACGGCGAGGTCGGCAACAAGAAGGCGTACGACCCGCGCGCCTGGGGCAAGCTGGCCGAGAACGGTCTGGCCAAGCGCGTCGTCGAGGCGTGCGAGCACCTGCGCTCGGTGGGCACCACTCTCTCGAAGTAATCGAAAGATGACAGCCGGTCCCCCTTGAGGGGCCGGCTGTTTTCTCTTTCTGGCAGGTTACTGAGAGGTATGTATACGATCGTCGTCCCCCGGGAGGTGGATCATGATCGTGCTTGGGATCCAGGGCTATGAGCCCACATGGCACCATGACGCCGAGGCGCTGGCGGCAGTTCACCGGACCAGGTTTGTGCGGCTCATCGGCAAGAAACTGCGATCAAGCTGGCTGATGTGGGACATCGCCGAACGTGGCTGGTTCGCGGACGGCCCGGTGATCCTCGACTTTGGAGTGACGAGAGTCGAGATAACCCATCGTAAATTCGATGAGTGCGCGATCACCTGGGATCAGATCGACCTGACCAACCCGATCGACTGGTACGAGCACTTCGACTGGCGCCCCGACCCGCACGCGGCCCTGCGTGCGGCCCGCGGCCAGCGTCTGCGCTCGGTCAACATCATCGAGCTGGTGACGACCGCCGAGTGGCGGCCCCGGGTGCTGCACGCCGTCGAGTTCCTGTTCGAGGAGGCGCGCCTCGCCGTCTACAACGCGATGGACGAGAACGGCCTCACCGACGTACCGGAAAAAGATCTCCCGGTGACTAACTGGCGGCGTGTGCACGTGGCGTGAGCGCCTTCATCGCCACGTCCAGCGAGTCGGTCACCACGACCAGATGCGACTGGTCGCCGTGCGGGCTCTTCGCCAGCAGCGGGCGCAGCAGCGCCTCGACCGGCAGCTCGCGCCAGTGGTCGACGCCGAGGAAGACGAACGCGCCCGACGGCCCGTCGGTCTGATAGAAGGTCTTCGTGGCCGCCTGGAAGATCTCCTGGACGGTGCCGGCCCATCCGGGCGCGAAGACGATGCCGCCGCGCGAGAGCCGCAGGATCGAGTCCTCGCGGACGGCGTTCGAGAAGTACTTGCCGATCTGACCGGCGAACAGGTTGGCCGGCTCATGACCGTACAACCAGGTGGGCAGGGCCAGGCCACCGTGCCGCAGCCGCCCGACCACGTCGGCCACCGCCTTCGGCGGTGCCGGGAACCGCTTGCGGACGGCGAGAGCGGCCGCCGTGTACGGATCGTGGTCGGCGAAGTGCGGCGCGTCCGACAGCACGTCGATCGCCTGCATGAGCTGGGGCGCGGGACGAGCCGCGAAGTACGCGCCGAGGTTGGCCGCCTCCATCACGCCCGGCCCGCCACCGGTCACCACCAGCCGGCCCAGCGACGCGAGCCGCCAGGCCAGCGTCGCCGCCATCCGGTAGGCCTGCGATCCGCGGGGCGCCGCGTGGCCGCCCATGATCCCGACCGCGCCCTCGATGCCGCGGCCGTGCACCCAGGCGGCGAGCGCCTTGCCGAGCGCGTTGTCGATGCCGGCGTCGTGCAGCCGCTGCGCGATCGCCTCCCGGATGTCCGGTGAGGCGCCGCCGTGGGCGACGAAATGGTCGTACACCTGCGTGTCGTACATGCCCGCGAAGCCACCCTCGGCGAAGCCGAACGAAAGGTCCTCGGGCGTGTAGAGGTTGGCCGGATGGGTCGGGTAGGGCCGCGCGTCGAACGGCGGCACCAGGTGGGCGCCGCGCCGGATCAGATCGATCTCGACGTCGTCGCCGGCCAGCCGGCAGCCGATGAAGAGCGCGCCGTGCACGTCGATCTCGCTCAGGTCGGGCGGGTTCAGATCGAGCCGCAGCCCGAGAATCACGAGCCCGGCCAGGGACTTCTTGGCGAGATGGACGTCGAGCTCGGCCCGCGACTCGATCTCGTTGACCGTGGCGTCGAAGGGAGCGTCGCCGCCGAAGACGGGCTGAAGGGGATCGCCGACCATGCCCGTAGGGTAGCCACCGTGCGAAACGCAGCGGGATCGCTCTTCGGCCTGGCGTACGGCGACGCGCTGGGCAAACCGACCGAGTTCCAGGACTACGCCACGATCGTGGCGGCCTACGGGCCCGGCGGCCCGCGCGAGCTGACCGGCGATCCGGCCCTGGTCACCGACGACACCCAGATGGGGCTCGCGGTCGGCGAGGCGATCCTCGCGGCGCCGGCCTTCACCGCGGCGGCGCTCGAACCGGAACTGCGGCGGGCGTTCCTGGACTGGGCGGTCAGCCCCGACAACAACCGCGCGCCCGGCATGACCTGCCTGCGGGCCTGCGATGCGCTGAGGGAGGGTGGACCGTGGCAGCGGGCGACCCAGACCGGGTCGAAGGGCTGCGGGGCCAACATGCGGGTCACGCCGGTGGGCCTGGTGCCCGGCCTGACCGACGATCAGCGGGCGGGCGCGGCTCAGCTGCAGGCCGGGCTCACGCATGGCCATCCCACCGGTCTGGCCGCGAGCGAACTGACGGCGTACGCGGTGAGGTGGCTGGCCGACGGCATGGCGCCCACCGACCTGCTCGGGGCGCTGCGTGAGCGGTGCGACAGCCAGCGTGGGGTCTACCGCGAGGAGTGGCTCGGTGACCTCTGGCAGCAGCCCGGTGTCGTCTCGCCCGAGGACTTCATCGCGCGCGGCTGGGACGAGACGGCGACGGCGCTCGACCGGGTCGCGGTCGCACTGGCCGCGGGCGACTTCGCGGGTGACCCCTGTCTGGCCACGGGCGAGGGGTGGATCGCCGAGGAGGCGCTGGGGACGGCCCTCTACTGCTACCTGATCTCGCCCGAGGAGCCGGTGGCCGTGCTCGGGCGGGGCGCGGCGTCGTCCGGCGACTCCGACTCCATCGCCTGCCTGGCCGGGGCGTTCGCCGGAGCCGCGCTCGGCATCGACGCATGGCCCACGGGCTGGAAGGACCAGATCGAGTACGCCTCGCGGCTCAACCGGCTCGCCGACGCCTGGGACTGAGCCCGGAAGGAATGAGGACGGGTCGGACCGGTTGAATAAGGGCATGCAGAACCTCCTTCCCGAGCCGCCGGCGACCCTGCTGCCGGCCGACGCCGAAGCCGACAAGGCCCTGGCCGAGGCCGCCGAGCGTGGCACCGCCGACGCGTACAAGGCCGTGGCCGCCGCCCACCCCGCCTACAGCGGCGGCTGGGCCGCCCTGGCCGCCGACGCGCTGGCCGCCGGTGAGCCCGTCACCGCGTACGCCTATGCCCGCACCGGATATCACCGCGGCCTCGACGCGCTGCGCCGCAACGGCTGGAAGGGCCACGGCCCGGTTCCGTGGTCGCACGCGCCCAACCAGGGCTTCCTGCGCTGCCTGCACAGCCTGTCCATCGCCGCCGCCGAGATCGGCGAGGCCGACGAGGCCGCCCGCTGCGCCCAGTTCCTGCGCGACAGCGACCCGGCCGCGGCCGACGCCCTGTCCTGAGACCCGGTTCTGACCGGTCGTCCGTGATGGCGGCCGGTCAGAGGCCCTCGGCCACCGCGGCGGCGATCTTCAGCCAGGCGTCGCGGGTGTTGCCGGAGAGCTGGCCGTAGCGGAGCGGCTCGCCCGAGTCGATCAGCTTCTCGTACGGGGCCAGCAGCACCGCCCGGGTGCGGGCGGCGAAGTGGCGCTGGATCGCCGGCAGGTCGATGTCCTTGCGGGTGGGCGGCATCGACACGACGCTGATGGCCTGGCGGACCAGGCGCTGACGGCCGCTCTGCTCCAGGTGGTCGAGCATGCGGGCGGCGGTCTCGGCCGAGTCGTTACGGGCCGACATGGTGATCACCAGCTGGTCGGTGGCGTCCATGGCGGCCTGCCAGTTCTGGGCCCGGACGTTGTTACCGGTGTCCACAAAGATCAGTTTGTAGAACCGGCTCACGATCTCACGGATCTCGGCGAAGGCGTCGGCCGTGAGCATCTCGCCCGCCGTGGCCGACTCGTCCGAGGCGAGCACGTCGAACATGCCCTCGCCCTGGGCGCGGACGTACTGCGACAGGTCGCCCACGCGACCGTGCGCGCCGCGGAACAGATGCAGGTCGCGCATCATGTCGCGGACGGTACGGGCGTGGAAGTCCTGCTGGGCCCGCATGCCCAGGGTGCCCTGGGTCTCGTTGTTGTCCCAGGCCAGCACGTAGCCGCCGCGTTTCTGGCCGAAGGTCATGGCGAGCAGCAGCACGGCGACCGTCTTGCCGGCGCCGCCCTTGGGGTTGACCACGGTGACCTGGCGCAGCCCGCCGAAGTTGCGGCGGACCATCTCGACGTCCTGCTTGCGCTCGACCTCGCGCCGGCCCGGTGAGAGCTTGGCCAGCCCGCCGGTGATGTTGTTGACCGCGCCGCGCACGCCCACCTTGGCGATCGGGTCGGGCGGCTTGGCCAGCCGGCGCCGGGCGAACTCCTCGGCGGTCGGCGTGCCGTCCGAGACCCACGGAAGGTCCTGGAACGGATCGGTGGGCGGCTGGCTCGGCGCCTGCGGGTGTGCCGGCGGCGGCACCTGCGGATGGGCCTGGTACATCTGCGGATGCGGCGGCTGCGGGAACGCTCGCGGATCGACGCTCGGCGGATAGGGACCGGGAGGGTGCGGCGGTGGCGTCGCATGCGCCCGAGGATCGGGTGCCTGCGGGCCCTGGGCCGGAGCGGCGGCACCCCGCTGGGCGGGCGGCGGGGGCACGGACGCCGAGCCCATGGCGGGCGGCGCGGGCGCCGGCTCCGGGGAAGCAGTCGGCGGCGTGGGCCTCTGCGGCGGCTGCGACCAGGGCGAATCCGGTGAAGTGTGCACACCGGACTCTTCCTCGTCGAGCGCGCCGCTGCCAGAAACGGGAGCCGAGGGTGGCGGCGGAGAAGGGGGTGCTGGGGACTGCGGCGGCTGGGGTGCGGGCACACCGTTCGTCCGCTGCACCGGGACCGGTGGCTGGCCGTGCTGGGGGGCCGCCGCGGCGTACGGCGGCGAGACCGGAATGGCGGGCGGCGGGGGCACCGGCACCCGATCGCCGGGGCGGTAGACGCCGGCGGGCGGCACGGGCACGGGCGGCGGGGTGTCGTGCGGGACCGGGCGGCCGTGGACCGGGGCCTCCAGCTCCTCCGGCTCCCACAGCGGCTCCACGTCCCTGTCCGGGGGTGCGTAGACGCGGTCAGCGCCTTCGTCCTCCACCGATGCCACGGATGCCACCCTCCCCGGTTCGTCCTGCGTTTTCAGACTCGCACAGACGGTCAGCCCGCGTACACCGCCCAGGCCCCGGCCTCCGTCCACCAGGAACGCTTGCGGTTCATCGATCCCGCCACGCCGTCGTCGAGGAACTGGAGCTCGCCGTCGCGGGGCAGCACCGAGACCGCCCGGCCGCGGGCCCGGCGGACCTCGATGCGGATCTTCGTGCCCTTGAAACGCTTCTTGACGACCATCGGGACGGCCACCGCCACCTCGACCGTGCCGTCCTCGGCGTTGCCCTCGGCCAGCAGCCGCAGGCCGTCGAACTCGGCGTAGCCCGCGCCGTTGCCGATCGCGCAGGCCAGGATGGGGTCGTCACCGCCGGAGAGGACCGCGTCGTCGACCTCGATGCGGCCGCGCCACGGCAGCGCCCGGCCGTCGTCGTCGACGCCACCGACCAGAGCACCGTCCACCGTGACCGATCCGCCGTCGTTGCGCAGCAGGTCGAGGCGGCGGGTCCGGCCGGTCAGGACCGCCTCGGCCACCGCCGACGGCACCCGGGGCAGGCCGAGCTGCGCCGCCAGGTCGGTGGTGTTGGCCACGTCGAGCGGCAGGATCGCGATCGGCGGAAGGTCCGGCACCGTGCGGTCGGCGGCCAGGTCGGCCGGCCGCTTGCTCGGCGGTGGCGCGTACCGGCGTACCAACCGGCGGACGACGGCCCGCAACTGGCCGTCCGTGGCCGAAGCCACCACCAGCCGGACCTTGGACTCGGCGGCGGGCCAGGTCAGGCCGTCGGCCCGGGTGGGGCCGTCGAGACGCGCGATCACCTCGTCGATCTCGGCGTCGGAGTGGGCCGTGACCATCTCGACCAGGGCGCCGCCGGCCTTCAGGGCGTCGGCGCACTCACGCACCGGCACGCGCGGGGTGTCGCAGGCTTCCTTCTCGAGCACGCCGCAGCCGCCGCACTCGGAACCGCACGCGCCGGCGCCCGCGGCGGGTGCGCCCTCGGCGAGGCTGAGCAGAATGACGTCGTACATCAGGCCTCGCTCAGCACCGAGTGACGCTCGATGACCTCTTCGCGGCCCGGGCCGACGCCGACCACCGAGATGCGGGCGCGGACGCGCTCCTCGACGAACTCGACGAAGCGCTGCGCGTCCTTGGGCAGGTCGGCGAAGGTGCGGCAGCCGGAGATGTCCTGCTTCCAGCCGGGCAGCGTCTCGTAGATCGGGACCGCGTGGTGGAAGTCGGACTGGCTGATCGGCATCTCGTCGTGGCGGACGCCGTTGACCTCGTACGCCACACAGACCGGAATCTCGTCCAGGTCGTCGTAGTTGTCCAACTTGGTCAGCACGAAGTCGGTGACCCCGTTGATCCGCTGCGCGTAGCGGGCCATCACCAGGTCGAGCCAGCCGATGCGGCGCGGGCGGCCGGTGGTCGTGCCGTACTCGTGGCCGACCTCGCGCAGGTGGTCACCGAACTTGTCGTGCAGCTCGGTCGGGAACGGGCCCTCGCCGACGCGCGAGGTGAACGCCTTGAGCACGGCCACCACGCGGTCGATGCGGGTGGGCGGGATGCCGGAACCGGTGCAGGCACCTCCGGCGGTCGCGTTCGAGCTGGTCACGAACGGATAGGTGCCGTGGTCGACGTCGAGCAGGGTGGCCTGGCCGGCCTCGCAGAGCACGACCTTGCCCTCGTCGAGCGCCTCCGAGAGCTCGAGGGCGGTGTCACCGACGTACGGCCGGAGACGGTCGACGTAGGACAGCAGCTCCTTGACCACGTCGTCCGGCTTGACCGCCTGACGGTTGTAGATCTTGCTGAGCACCTGGTTCTTGAAGGAGAGCGCGGCCTCGACCTTCTGTCGCAGGATCGACTCGTCGAACAGGTCCTGCACGCGGACGCCGACGCGGTTCATCTTGTCGGCGTAGGTCGGGCCGATGCCGCGGCCGGTCGTGCCGATGCGGCGCGAGCCGAGGAAACGCTCGGCGACCTTGTCCATCGAGCGGTTGTACGACGGGATGACGTGCGCGTTCGCGCTGATGCGCAGCCGCGACGTGTCGACGCCGCGCGCCTCGAGCCCGTCGATCTCCTGGAAGAGGACGGCCAGGTCGACCACGACGCCGTTGCCGATCACCGGGATCACGCCCGGGGTCAGGATGCCGCTGGGCAGCAGGTGGAGGGCGTATTTCTCACCCTCGATCACCACGGTGTGGCCGGCGTTGTTGCCGCCGTTGAACTTCACCACGTAGTCGAGCCGGTCGCCCAGCAGGTCAGTGGCCTTGCCCTTGCCCTCGTCGCCCCATTGGGCTCCGACCAACACGATCACCGGCACTTGCGTGACGCCTTCCGTAGAACAGGTCGTACCTGGCAGAGGTCCGGGTACTGCCGAAGTTTACGCGACAGCCCCGCTGTGCGACGTGGGGAAGGAGACCGCCGGTAGGATCGGCGCCCGTGCGCGTACTTCTGATCGGCTCCGGCGGCCGCGAACATGCCCTCGCCCTCGGCCTCGCCGCCGACCCGTCCGTCGACTTCCTGGCCGCGGCCCCCGGCAACCCGGGCATCGCCCAGGTCGCCGAGCTGCACGACGTCAAGGCGACCGATCCGGCCGCGGTGGCCGCCCTCGCGGTCGAGCTGGCCGCCGATCTCGTCGTGGTCGGTCCCGAGGCGCCGCTGGTGGCCGGCGTGGCCGACGCGGTCCGCGCCAAGGGCATCGCCTGTTTCGGCCCGAGCGCGGCCGCCGCGCGGCTGGAGGGCTCGAAGGCCTTCGCCAAGGACGTCATGGCCGCGGCCGGTGTTCCCACCGCGGGGTCGTACGCCTGCACGACCGCCGCCGAGGTGGCACACGCGCTCGACGAGTTCGGCGCCCCGTACGTCGTGAAGAACGACGGTCTCGCCGCCGGCAAGGGCGTCGTGGTGACCGAGGACCGCGAGGTCGCCGAGCGGCACGCCGCCGACTGCGGCACGGTCGTGATCGAGCAGTACCTGTCCGGCCCCGAGGTCTCACTCTTCGTGGTCACCGACGGCACCGCCGCCGTGCCGCTGATGCCGGCACAGGACTTCAAGCGGCTGGCCGACGGCGACGAGGGACCCAACACCGGTGGCATGGGCGCGTACGCCCCGCTGGACTGGGCGCCGGACGATCTGGTGGACCGGGTGCTGCGCGAGACGGTCGAGCCGACGCTGGCCGAGATGCGCCGCCGGGGCACGCCGTTCGCCGGTCTGCTCTACGTCGGACTCGCGCTCACTCCCGACGGACCCAAGGTGATCGAGTTCAACGCGCGGTTCGGCGACCCGGAGACCCAGGTCGTGCTGGCCCTGCTCGAGACGCCGCTGGGTGGCCTGCTCAACGCGGCCGCGACCGGCACGCTGGCCGAGCTGCCGCCGCTGCGCTGGCGCGAGGGCGCCGCGATCACGGTCGTGGTGGCCAGCAAGAACTATCCGGCCACGCCGCGCACGGGCGACGTCATCGAGGGCGCCGAGGTGCCCGGGGTGATCCACGCCGGCACGGCCCGCCGCGAGGACGGCGCGCTGATCTCGGCCGGGGGCCGGGTGCTGAGCGTGACCGCCGTCGGCGGCGACCTCGCCTCGGCTCGCGACGCGGCGTACGCCCTGGTCGATGGCGTGCGCCTGGACGGCGCCCAGTACCGGACCGATATCGCCCTGGGCGCCGTCGAGAAGCGTATTTAAGCCTTCGGGATGTCGAAGAGCTTGGCCACGTTGGCGGCCAGGCCCAGGTCGCCCTTGGCCTTCACCTTGCCGGTCATGAAGAGCATCATCGGGTTGCCGTCACCCGAGACGACCTTGAGGAACGTGACGGCGTCCATGGTCATCGTCAGCTTGGGGTCGCGGACCGGCTGGTTGGTGACCGTGCAGGCGCCGTTCTCGATTACGGTCTCGTAGGTGTCGCTCGCGCCGCCGGCGCCGCCCGTGATGACCCAGTGGATCACGGCCGAGGTGCTGCCGGCCTTCTCCGGGCGGAACAGCGTGGGCATCCGGTTGAAGACCTCGTCGAGGATCTTGGTGCGGTTCTCGCCCGCCATGACCTCAGCAATTTTCGAGTCCGGCGTCGACTTGACGAGCTGAGCGAACTCCTTCGGGCCGATCGAGGCGAGCGACTCAGGGTTGAAATCAGTCATCGGTGGACCTTTCGGGATGAGCGGACTACCTACTCGTCAGTAACACTAGCGACCTTGCCGCTTCTCCGTGCAGTGTGCCACTCCCAAAGAACCATTGGACAGTCGGCGTGCCGTTCCCTAAACTCCCCAACATGTCTTTGGGAGATGACTCGGGGCGGGCGTCGCTGAGGGCGACGGCCCATCCCGTACGACTGCAGATCATGTCCCTGCTCACCGGCGCGCCGATGACCGCGGCCGAGGTGGCGCGGGAGCTCGGCCTGACCCATGCCAACGCCAGCTATCACCTGCGCAACCTGCTGGCCGGCGGCCTGATCGTCCAGGCCGGCGAGGAGAAGATCCGCGGTGGTGTGGCCAAGAGGTACCGCTACGACACCAAGCGCGACCACGCGCCGGAGGAGCCGGAGCAGCGGCGCGCCCTGTTCGCGGCCCTCGGCAGCGAGCTGATCCGCCGCACCGCGTCCGGCCGCTTCGGCGGGAAGAACGGCCTTCTGGGTGACGGCGAGTTCTGGATCGAGCCCGAGACCTGGCTCGAGCTGCGATCGAAGTTCGTCGAGCTGGTCGACGAGCTGCATAATGCCGCGCGCCCGCCGCGCACTCCTGGCACCATCCGCACGAGCACGACCGTCGCGATGTTCGAGATGGAGTCCTGATGGGTGCCCTCACGCCACTGAAGTACGGCCCGTTCCGCCTGCTCATCACCGGGCGGACGATCAATGCCCTGGGCAACTCGTTCGCGACGCTCGCGCTCGCGTTCGCCGTGCTCGACCTCACCGGCTCGACCAGCGATCTCGGCCTGGTGGTCGGCATCCGCACGCTGGTCAACGTCATCTTCCTGCTGTTCGGCGGCGTGCTCGCCGACCGCATGCCCAAACAGGTGCTGATGGTCGGCTCCAGCCTGGCCGCCGCGCTCTCCCAGGGCATCGTGGCGTTCCTCGTGCTCAACGACATGGCCACCGTCCCGCTGCTGATCGTGCTCGGCGCGTTCAACGGCATGGTGGGCGCGCTCGCGCTGCCGGCCAGCTCCTCGATCCTGCCGCAGACCGTGCCGGCCGACATTCGCCAGCAGGCCAACGCCATCAACCGGCTGACCCTCAACTCGGCCGTCATCCTCGGCGCCCCGCTGGCCGGCGTGGTCGTCGCCGCCACCAACCCGGGGTGGGGCATCGCCATCGACGCCGTCACCTTCTTCCTCGCCGGGCTGGTCTTCATGGCCCTGCGGTCGCTGCCGGCGGCGGAGAAGCCCAAGGACGCGGCCCGGCCGCACATCTTCGCCGACCTGCGCACCGGCTGGACCGAGTTCTGGTCGCGCACCTGGCTGTGGGTCGTGGTGGCCGCCTTCTCGGTGATCAATGCGTGCTGGGCCGGCGGCCTCTACGTGCTCGGGCCCGCGGTCGCCGATGAGACCTTCGGCCGCCGGGCCTGGGGCTTCGTGCTGGCCGCGCAGACCGGCGGCATGATCATCGGCGCGCTCATCGCGATGCGGCTGCGGGTGCGCCGCCTGCTCCTGCTGGGCGCCGCGAGCACGTTCGGCATGGCCCTGCCGCTGCTCCTGCTGGGCCTCTATCCGCAGGTGGTCGTGCTGGTGGTGGGCGCGATCCTGGCCGGTGGGCTGCTCGAGCAGTTCGGTGTCGCCTGGGAGACGACCATGCAGGAGCATGTGCCGGCCGACAAGCTCGCGCGCGTGTACTCGTACGACATGGTCGGGTCCTTCGTGGCCATCCCCATCGGCGAGCTGCTGGTCGGTCCCATCTCCCACGTCGTCGGTGTGGAGGCGACCCTGGTCGGCGCCGGTGTGCTCGTCGTCCTGGCCGTCCTCGGCATGCTGGCCAGCCGGGACGTCCGCACGCTGCGTCACGAGCTGCCGGAGCGTGATCCCGGGCCCGTGAAAGAATCGGTCGCGTGACCATCCCGAACGTTCTTGCCTCCCGCTACGCCTCCGCCGAGCTCGTCGAGCTCTGGTCCCCGGAGGAGAAGATCAGGATGGAGCGCCGGCTCTGGCTCGCCGTCCTGCGCGCCCAGCGTGACCTCGGGGTGTCGGTGCCCGAGGGTGCCGTCGAGGCGTACGAGGCGGTGCTCGACACCGTCGACCTGGCGTCGATCGCCGAGCGTGAGCGGGTCACCCGGCACGACGTGAAGGCGCGGATCGAGGAGTTCAGCGCGCTGGCCGGCTTCGAGCAGATCCACAAGGGCATGACCTCGCGTGACCTGACCGAGAACGTCGAACAGCTCCAGATCCGGGCCTCGCTCGAGCTCATCCGGGCCCGCGTCATCGCCACCCTGGCCCGCCTGGCCGAGCGCGCCGTCGAATATTCCGACCTGGTCATGACCGGCCGCTCGCACAACGTGGCGGCCCAGGCGACCACGCTCGGCAAGCGGTTCGCGTCGGCCGCGCAGGAGCTGCTCATCGCGTACGAGAGGCTCGACGATCTGATCGGCCGTTACCCGCTGCGCGGGATCAAGGGCCCGGTCGGCACCGCCGCCGACCAGCTCGACCTGCTCGACGGCGACTTCGAGGCGCTGGCCGTGCTCGAGCAGCGGGTGGCCGGTCACCTCGGCTTCAACCGGGTGCTCAGCAGCGTCGGCCAGGTCTATCCGCGCTCGCTCGACTTCGACGTCGTCTCGGCGCTGGCCCAGATCGTCGCCGGTCCGTCGTCGCTGGCCACCACGATCCGCCTGATGGTCGGCCAGGAGCTGGTGACCGAGGGCTTCAAGCCGGGCCAGGTCGGCTCGTCGGCGATGCCGCACAAGATGAACACGCGCTCGTCCGAGCGGGTGAACGGCCTCGCCGTGATCGTCCGCGGCTATCTGTCGATGGTCGGCGAGCTCGCCGGCGACCAGTGGAACGAGGGTGACGTCTCCTGCTCGGTGGTGCGCCGGGTCGCGCTGCCGGACGCGTTCTTCGCCACCGACGGCCTCTTTCAGACCTTCCTCACCGTGCTCGACGAGTTCGGCGCCTACCCGGCCGTGATCTCCCGCGAGCTCGACCGCTTCCTGCCGTTCCTGGCCACCACCAAGATCCTGGTGGCCGCGGTCCGCAAGGGTGTGGGCCGCGAGGTCGCGCACGAGGTGATCAAGGAGCACGCGGTCGCCGTGGCGCTGGCCATGCGCGAGAAGGGCGCGCCGGTGAACGACCTGTTCGACCGGCTCGCCGACGACGGCCGGCTCCAGCTGAGCCGGGCTGAGATCGACGCGCTGGTGTCGGACCGGGCCGCCTTCGTGGGCGCCGCCCCTTCGCAGGTGCGCTTCGTGGTCGACCGTGTCGCCACGATCGTCGCGGCCCACCCGGAAGCGGCGAAATACGCGCCCGCGCCCATCCTCTGAGGCTGCCGCCGGGGCGCGGCGGAGCTCGACCGTCGCGCCACGCCCCAGCGGAACACTGACGTTAGGGGCCGCCGGCCGGGCCGCCAAGACTCAGTTGCCACCTATCACGGTGTGATGACCGTCGCCCCGGTTGTGGAGAAATTGAAGCTTTGATCGTTCTAGTGGCTGAGATCACCGCCGAAATCGCCTGCTCAGCCTGGTCGGCGTCGTCTGCGCGACACCGGCCGACACGCCCGCCACGTGGATCGCAAGGTAGGCTCCACGTGCTTACACCTATCAGTCAGGAGTGCCCGTGGCTCGCGTCGTGGTCGACGTCATGCTCAAGCCGGAGATCCTCGACCCGCAGGGCCAGGCGGTCGCGAACGCGCTGCCCCGGCTCGGCGTCACCGATGTCTCCTCCGTCCGGATCGGGCGGCGGATCGAGATCGAGTTCGCCGGCGAACCCGACCTGGACCGGGCTCGGGAGATCGCCGACAAGCTGCTCGCCAACCCGGTGATCGAAGACTTCTCGATCAAGGTCGAGGACGACGCGAAGGCCGAGGTCGCCTGACCATGCGCATCGGTGTGGTCACCTTCCCGGGTTCGCTGGACGACGGGGACGCGGCCCGCGCCGTGCGCCTCGCCGGCGCCGACGCCGTCCGCCTCTGGCACGGCGACCCCGACCTGCACGGCGTCGACGCCGTGGTGCTGCCCGGCGGCTTCTCCTACGGCGATGCCCTGCGCTGCGGCGCGATCGCCCGGTTCGCCCCGGTCATGGAGTCGCTCATCGACGCGGCCCGCGGCGGCCTTCCGGTGCTCGGCATCTGCAACGGCTTCCAGATCCTCTGCGAGGCCCACCTGCTGCCCGGTGCGCTCACCCGCAACCAGCACCTGCACTTCCGCAACCGTGACCAGTGGCTCCGCGTCGAGTCGGCGGACACCGCCTGGACCAACGCGTTCACCTCGGGCCAGGAGATCCTGATCCCGGTGAAGAACGGCGAGGGCTGCTACGTCGCCGACCAGCGGACGCTGGACGCGCTCGAGGCCGAGGGCCGGGTGGTCGCGCGGTACATCCGCGGCAACCCGAACGGCTCGCAGCGCGACATCGCCGCCGTCACCAACGAGGCCGGCAACGTCGTCGGCATCATGCCGCATCCGGAACACGCGGTGGAGGCGCTGACCGGTCCGTCGCTCGACGGCCTCGGCTTCTTCACCTCGGTCCTGCGGGCCCTGGCCGGGGCGTCCGCGGGTGCTTCGCACGCAGGGGGACACCAGTAATGACCACGCAGCCGGAGACGGCAGCGCCGAACCAGAAGCCGACCGGTTTTGCCGCGACGGACGTGCTGGTCAACGAGTTCGACGGCGGCCCCGACACTGTGCACCGGGCCTTCCAGACCGCGGACGAGCTGCAGCCGCACACCGAGTTGGGCCTCAAGGACGACGAGTACGAGCGCATCCGGCAGATCCTGGGCCGGCGACCCACGGCGTCCGAGCTGGCGATGTACTCGATCATGTGGAGCGAGCACTGCTCGTACAAGTCGAGCAAGGTGCACCTGCGCCAGTTCGGCGAGAAGGCCCCGCGCAGCGACCGCATGCTCGCCGGCATCGGTGAGAACGCGGGCGTCGTGCAGATCTCCGACGAGATCGCCGTGACGTTCAAGGTCGAGTCGCACAACCACCCGAGCTTCGTGGAGCCCTACCAGGGCGCCGCGACCGGCGTGGGCGGCATCGTCCGCGACATCCTCGCCATGGGCGCCCGCCCGATCGCGGTGATGGACCCGCTGCGCTTCGGCGCCGCCGACCACCCCGACACCGCCCGGGTCCTGCCCGGCGTGGTCGCCGGCATCGGTGGCTACGGCAACTGCCTGGGCCTGCCCAACATCGGCGGCGAGATCGTCTTCGATCCGACGTACCAGGGCAACCCGCTGGTGAACGCGCTGAGCATCGGCGTGCTGCCGGTCGAGCGCCTCCAGCACAAGGAGGCGGCCGGCGTCGGCAACATCGTCGTGCTGCTGGGCGCCCGCACCGGGCGCGACGGCATCGGCGGCGTCTCCGTGCTCGCCTCGGCCACCTTCGACGAGGAGGCCGAGCAGCGCCGCCCGTCGGTGCAGGTCGGCGACCCGTTCATGGAGAAGCTGCTCATCGAGAGCTGCCTCGAGCTGTACGACGCCGGCCTCGTGGCCGGCATCCAGGACCTCGGCGGCGCCGGCCTGACCTGCGCGCTCACCGAGACGGCGGCCGCGGCCGGCACCGGCATGCGGGTCTGGCTCGAGCGGGTGCCGCTGCGCGAGGCGTCGATGTCGCCCACCGAGATCCTGGCCAGCGAGTCGCAGGAGCGCATGCTCCTGATCGTCACGCCGGAGAACCTCGACGCGGTGCTCGCCGTGGCCGAGAAGTGGGGCGTGTGGGCCACCGCGATCGGCGAGGTCACCCCGGCCGGCGAGGACGGCTCCCCGGGCCGGCTCGTCATCACCTGGAACGACCACGTCGTGGTGGACGTGCCGCCCGGCTCGCTCGCCGACGACGGCCCGGTCTACGCCCGCCCGATCCGCGAGCCCGCCGACCTGATCCTGCTCCAGGCGGACAAGGCCGAGACGCTGCCGCGCCCCTCCACGGGCGACGAGCTGCGCGAGACCGTCCTGCGGATGGCCGGCTCGCCCAACCTCTGCGACAAGACCTGGGTCACCGAGCAGTACGACCGGTACGTACTCGGCAACACCGTGCTCGCTCAGCCCGAGGACTCGGGCGTGCTGCGCATCGACGAGCGCACCGGCCTCGGTGTCGCCCTGTCCGTCGACGGCAACGGCCGCTTCGCCCGCCTCGACCCGTACGAGGGCGCGAAGCTGGCGCTGGCCGAGGCCTACCGGAACGTCGCCGTCACCGGCGCCGAGCCGGTGGCCGTGACCGACTGCCTCAACTTCGGCTCGCCCGAGGACCCGGCCGTCATGTGGCAGTTCGCCGAGGCCGTCCGCGGTCTGGCCGACGGCTGCCAGCTGCTGGGCACCCCGGTGACCGGCGGCAACGTCAGCTTCTACAACCAGACCGGCGCGGCCGCGATCCACCCGACCCCGGTGGTCGGCGTGCTCGGCGTCTTCGACGACGTGGCCCGGCGGATCCCGATGGGCTTCCCGGCCGTCACCGGCGACGGTGACCTGCTCTTCCTGCTCGGCGAGACCGCGGCCGAGCTCTCCGGCTCCGAGTGGGCGTGGGTCACCCACGGCCACCTCGGCGGACGCCCGCCGAAGGTCGACCTGGAGCACGAGCAGCGCCTGGGCGTGCTGATGGCCCGTGCCTCCCAGACCGGTCACGTCGTCGCGGCGCACGACCTCTCCGACGGTGGCCTCTCGCAGGTCCTGGTCGAGAGCACGCTGCGCCGCAACGTGGGCGCCCGCGTCACGCTGCCCGAGGACGGCAACTCGGCGTTCGTCCAGCTGTTCAGCGAGTCGTCGGGCCGGGCCCTGGTCGCGGTGCCCCGCGGGCGTGACAAGGCGTTCGTCGCCCTGGCCGCCGAGCTCGGCATCGCCTGCGTCCAGATCGGTGTCACCACCGCTGAGCCGGTGCTCGAGGTGGGCGGCCAGTTCAGCATCCCGCTGGACGAGCTGCGCGAGGCGCACACGGCGACGCTGCCGGCCCTGTTCGGCGGCGCGGCCGAGCTGGCCAACCGGCACGGCGACCCCGAGCACGCGGCCGACCCGTCCGCTCCGGCGCGACCGGACCGCGGCGACGAGGTCCTCGTGACGGCGGCGGCCGGCGCGGCGATGGAGTCGGCGGCCCCGATCGAGGCCGACGGCATCCCGGCGGCGTCGGTGGCCGAGGTCAAGGAGCCGGTGCCGGCCGAGGGCGCCTCGGTCACCCTCGAGCTGACCGAGCCGAAGCCGGGCGGCCCGATCGACCCCGCCTGATCCGTCTCAGACGACATCGGCCCCGCACCTCGAAAGGTGCGGGGCCGATCTCGTTGTGCCGGATCAGTAGCGGCGCTGACCGCGCTGGTCGTAATCGTCCTGGTCGTAGCCGCCGTTGTACTGCTGGGTGTGGCCGCCGTACTGCTGGCCGCCGCCCTGCTGCGGGGGATAGCCACCGTTGTCGTGGTCGTCCCAGCCGCCCTGCTGCTGCTGGCCACCCTGGTCGTAACCGCCGTAGCCGCCGTTGTCGTGCTCGTCCCAGCCGCCCTGCTGCTGGCCGCCGTACTGCTGCTGGCCGCCCTGGTCGTAACCGCCGTAGCCCTGATCGTCCTCGGGGCGGTAGAAACCGGTGGGCTCGCTGTAGGACCCGTAGCTGTTGTCAGCCTGCTGGCCGCCGTACTGCTGGGTGCCACCGCCGTACTGCTGCGTACCGCCGCCGTACTGCTGGGTGCCACCCCCGTACTGCTGGGTGCCCCCGCCGTACTGCTGGGTGCCGCCCTGCTGGCCGTCGTCCCAGCCGCCGGCGCCGACGTAGCCGCCCTGGGGCGGAACCGGAGCGCCGTACGGGTCGGGGAACTCGTCCTCGGCCGAGGGCACCGGGCGCTGGAGCATGGTCGGCGCGTCGGCCATGCCGGGCGCCTGCGCGATCATGGTGGCGTCGTTGGCGCGGCCGCCGCCGACCGGCGCCGCCACCCGTGTCGCGTCGTTGAACCGGCCCTGGCTCGGCGGGACCGCGCCGCCCGACGGCGACATGCCCGTCGGGTCGTCGTCGGGGCCGTCCGGCGGGTTGTTCTTGCGGCGCATCCAGACCAGCACGATCGCGCCGATGCCGGCCGCGACCAGCAGGACGCCGATGATGATGTAGAGCCAGGAGCTTCCGCTGTCCTCGCTCGCGGCCGCGTTGTTGGCCGGGGTGCCCTCGTCCACGGTCTCCGTGGTCGCCGGCTGCTCCTCGGCCGCGGACTCCTCAGCGGTCGGCGCGGCGCTGACCGTCGCGGACGGCGTCGCCGACGGCGTGGCCGACGGGGTCTCCACCACCTGCGACTTCAGGGTCAGGTTTTTGCTGACCGTGCGGTCGGCCGACGCCTGGATCGTGACCGTGGCCGAGTCGAAGCCCTGCTTGGCCGCCCCGATCGTGAGGGTGCCGGGCGCGATCGGCCTGCTGTCGGTCGAGGAGAACGTGTAGTTGCCCGACCCGCTCGACGTCGTCTCGAACGTGGCGCCCGTGCTGTCACGCAGGCCGACCTGGGCGCCGGAGACGCTCTTGCCGTCCTGGTCCCTGACCTTGCCCGAGACCTGGCGGACGGTCTGCGGCTTGTCCGGGCCCTTGACCGTGATGTTCGCGGTGGCGCTGTCGGTCTCGCCGTTGATCGAGGCGGTGACCCGGACCTGCACCTGGCGGGTGTCGCCGGCGTTCACGTTGGGCGCCGTGAGGCGCGCGTTGAACCCGCGGTCACCGCCGGCGTCGATCTGCGTGACGCCCGAGCAGTCGCCGGAGCAGCTCATGCCGGTGACCTGATAGGCGACCGTGACTCGCCCCGGGTTGCCGCCGCCGGGCTGGCCCTCGCCGGGGTCGACCTCGGGGGCCGACACGCTGTACTGCATGTTCAGCTGGCCGCCGGTGAGAACCTCGGTCTGCAGGTTGGTGATCTCCACTGAGGGAGGGTCGGCCAACGCCGCCACAGGCGCTACGAATAGGCTGCCTGCGACCACAGCCAGTAACGCACCGCCCTGCAACGCCCGGGCTCGTAGGTGCGTCGTCACCATCCACCGCCTTCCGGTCGCACGGTCTCCCGGCTGCTCTTCAGGTGCCGGTTACATCCCGCGACTAAAACACCGTCGGCCACTATGCCTTGTCACACGTCCATCGCGCGACCCAGGGCCGCGTACCAATCTCGGCCGACCGGGTCGTATCGTCCCGACATGTCCGCTGCGAAGAATAAATCCGAGTCCGTGATCCGGGCGTTGGACGCGCTGGACCGCGGCGCCGAACCGGAGAGAACGGTGCTGCGTGACGCGGTGCGCGCGCTGCTGACCGAGTTGTCCCGCCGTGCGCCTGGCCGATCGGTGGAGGTGCGAATTCCGCCTTTCGGTGCGATTCAGTGTGTTCCAGGTCCCAGGCACACACGCGGCACACCGCCCAATGTGGTCGAAGCCGATCCGATCACCTGGGTGCTCGTGGCCACGCAGCGTGTGAGCTGGGCCGATGCGGTGCGTGACGGACGGCTGCGAGCGAGCGGTATCCGTACGGATCTGAGCGAATACCTTCCGTTGACCGGCGCGTCCGCCGATTGACAGCCCGAGCCGTGACCCTTCCCCTCGCGTACACTGGGCGGTCGGGAGCGGAGCGGTGGACCCCCACTCACGTTCGAGCAGATCAGCATGAGGGAGCGACAGGTGCCCCGAGGCGACGGCCGGTTGACCGACGATCTCGACCCCCAGGAGCGCGGCCCCCAGGATGCCTGCGGCGTCTTCGGTGTCTGGGCCCCCGCGGAAGAGGTCGCCAAACTCACCTACTTCGGGCTCTTCGCTCTTCAGCACCGTGGCCAGGAGGCCGCGGGCATCGCTGTGAGTGACGGCTCCGGCGTGGTGGTCTACAAGGACCTGGGCCTCGTGTCACAGGTCTTCGACGAGCCGACGCTGGCCAGCCTGCGCGGCCACCTCGCGATCGGCCACACGCGCTACTCGACGACCGGCGGGTCGAACTGGGAGAACGCGCAGCCCACGATCCGCGCCACCACGGCCGGCACGACGATCGCGCTGGCGCACAACGGCAACCTGGTCAACACGGCCGAGCTGGCCCGCGAGGTCGCCGAGCGCGGCCTCGAGGCAGACATGGCCACCTCCGACACCGCCCTGGTGACCACCCTGCTGGCCAGCCGCCCCGACCTGTCGGTCGAGGCCGCGGCGCTCGAGGTGCTGCCGGGCCTGCGGGGCGCGTTCAGCTTCGTCTTCATGGACGAGAACACGCTCTACGCGGCGCGCGACCCCCAGGGCGTGCGTCCGCTGGTGCTGGGCCGGATGGAGCGCGGCTGGGTCGTGGCCAGCGAGACCGCCGCCCTCGACATCGTCGGCGCCAGCTTCGTCCGTGAGGTCGAGCCGGGCGAGATGCTCGCCGTCGACGAGCACGGCCTGCGGTCCACGCGGTTCGCGTCGCCCGAGCCCAAGGGCTGCCTGTTCGAATACGTCTACCTGGCCCGCCCCGACACCACGATCGCCGGCCGCAACGTCTACTCGGCCCGTGTCGAGATCGGCCGTCGCCTGGCCAAGGAATATCCGGTCGAGGCCGACCTGGTCATCCCGGTGCCCGAGTCGGGCACCCCGGCCGCCATCGGCTACGCCGAGGCCTCCGGCATCCCCTACAGTGCCGGCCTGACCAAGAACGCCTACGTCGGCCGGACCTTCATCCAGCCGTCGCAGACGATCCGCCAGCTCGGCATCCGGCTCAAGCTCAACCCGCTGCGCGAGGTCGTGCGGGGCAAGCGCCTGGTCGTCGTCGACGACTCGATCGTCCGCGGCAACACCCAGCGCGCGCTGGTGCGCATGCTGCGTGAGGCGGGCGCGCTCGAGGTGCACGTCCGCATCTCGTCGCCGCCGGTGAAATGGCCGTGCTTCTACGGCATCGACTTCGCCACCCGCGCCGAGCTCGTCGCGAACGGTCTGGAGATCGATGGCATCCGCCGCTCGATCGGCGCCGACTCCCTGGGTTATGTTTCCCTGGACGGCCTGGTGCAGGCGACCGAGCAGCCGAAGTCGCGCCTCTGCATGGCGTGCTTCGACGGCGAGTACCCGATCGAGCTCCCGGCCGGCAACCTGATCGGGAAGCATGTGCTCGAGGGTGTCGGCAAGCGGGCGTCGATGCCGTCCGCGACCGACGAGGCCGCGACCGCGGCGGTGGCGGAGCTCGAGACCGAGTACGAGACCGCCGTCTCGCACCACCAGTGACTTTGATGTACCAAGCAGCTCTAAGGGGAGAACCGTGACGCACGTGTCCGAGCGCAACAACGCCGGGTCCAACCAGCCGTGGACGGCCGGTGCTGGACGCGGCGGTGCTCGCAAGCGCACGTCCACCTACGCGGACGCCGGCGTCTCGATCGAGGCCGGCGACCGCGCGGTCGAGCTGCTCAAGTCGAAGGTGAAAAAGACCGCGCGGCCCGAGGTGATCGGCGACCTGGGCGGCTTCTCCGGCCTGTTCCGGCTGAACACTCAGAAGTACAAGAGCCCGATCCTGGCCTCGTCGACCGACGGCGTCGGCACCAAGCTCGTGATCGCGCAGCAGCTCGACATCCACGACACGATCGGCATCGACCTGGTCGCCATGGTCGTCGACGACCTGGTCGCCTGTGGCGCCGAGCCGCTGTTCCTGCTCGACTACATCGCCTGCGGCGAGGTCGTGCCGGACAAGGTGGCCGAGATCGGCGCCGGCATCGCCGACGGCTGCCGCTACGCGGGCTGCGCCCTGCTCGGCGGCGAGACCGCCGAGCACCCCGGCGTGCTGCGCCCGGACGAGTACGACGTGTCGGCCACCGGCGTCGGCGTGGTCGAGGAGAGCGAGATCCTCGGCCGCGAGCGGGTCGAGGTCGGCGACGCGGTCATCGCGATGCGCTCCTCGGGCCTGCACTCCAACGGCTATTCGCTGGTGCGGCACGTGCTGCTCGGCGCGGGCCGCATGCGGCTCGATTCGGTGGTCGACGACTTCGGCACCCAGCGGACCCTGGGCGAGGAGCTGCTGACCCCGACCAAGATCTACGCCAAGGACTGCCTGGGCCTGATCGAGGAGACCGACGTCCGCGCGTTCTCCCACGTCACCGGTGGCGGCATCCCCGGCAACCTGGTGCGCGTGCTGCCCGAGCACGTCGACGCCGTGGTCGACCGTTCGACCTGGCGCCCGCAGCCGATCTTCGACCTCATCCAGGCCAAGGGCCGTATCGAGGACCACGAGATGGAAGCCACGTTCAACATGGGCGTCGGCATGTTCGCGGTCGTCTCGGCCGACGACGCCGACCGCGCCATGGCCTATCTGACCGGCCGCGGTGTCGAGGCCTGGCAGGTCGGCGAGGTCATCGAGGGCACCGGCGAGGTGCAGATGATGGGGCAGTACACCCGCGGCTGACGCCGGGTTCCGGGATGAACATGAAATGATCCGCGTGTGTCGATGTCGGGCACATGCGGATCTTTCGTGTTCGGGTGGACTGCGGGGCTTAGCGTGTCGGGGGTGTCAGTGGCCGGGAAGTGGAGCGGGATGCGCGGCATCGCGCCCGTGCCGACGTACGTCGTCATGCAGCCCACGACGCTCTGCAACCTCGACTGTTCCTACTGCTACCTGCCGTTCCGCGCGGTCGACAAGCGCATGCCGGTCGAGGTGGCCCGGGCCGTGGCCACGGCGGTCGAGCCCTGGACGGCCGGCGGCCGGTTCTCGGTGGTGTGGCACGGCGGTGAGCCGCTCGCCGCGGGCCGGGACCACCTGGCCGCGCTGATCGCCCCGTTCGGCCCCGAGGTCGAGCATCACGTGCAGACCAACGCCACGCTGATCGACGACGCCTGGTGCGAGTTCTTCACCGAGCACCAGATGCGGGTCAGCGTCAGCGTCGACGGCCCGGAGGCCCGCAACGGTGAACGGGTCACCCGGGGTGGCCGCCCGGCGTACGACCGGATCATGCGTGGCGTCGAAGCGCTCCGCCGCCACGACATCCCGTTCTCGGCGCTCTGCGTGGTCGGCGATCCGCGGCCGGGCGTGGCGGCCGAGCTCTACGACTATTTCCTCGCCCTGGGCTGCGACGTGCTCGGCATCAACGTCGAAGAGCTGGAGGGGGTCAACACCCGGACCAACGGCCACGACGCGGCCGAGGTGACGGCCTTCTGGTCCGAGCTGGTGTCGGCCTGGCGCCGCGATCCGCGGATCCACCTGCGCGAGGTGGAGTGGTCGCTGCGATACGTGGCCGCCGTCCTCGACGGCACGGCCGACCAGTTGCTGCCGCGCCGGCTCGACCCCATCCCGACGATCGCCCACGACGGCTCGGTCGTGCTGCTCTCGCCCGAGCTGGCCGGCTTCTCGGACCCTCACTACGGCGACTTCACCAGCGGAAACGTCCTGAGGACGCCGCTGGGCGACATTCTGGCCGGCGCCGAGGGGTCGCCCTGGATCGCCGAGTTCCTGCGCGGGGTGGAGTCCTGCCGCGCGACCTGTCCCTATTTCGGCTTTTGCGGCGGGGCCCACGCGGCCAACCGCTACTTCGAGACCGGCCGGTTCGACACCACCGAGACGGACCACTGCCGGAACAGCAAGATGCGCCTACTGGAGGGAGTGCTGGACCATGCCCGAGATCATGAACCCACGGCTGTCTGACGACGCGGGGAGCGATCCGGTGACGGCACGGGTGCGAGACACCCGGGCCGGGTTGGCGGCCCTCATCGCCGAGGCGGAGGAGGCTCGCCGACAGCGCGCGGAGGGCACGTCGGAGGACGGCGGCTCAGCGGTCTGCGCCTGGAACCACTTCGAGAACATTCCCACGTTCTACAACTGGAACAACCGCCCACGGTAGGGCGGCGGTTCTAGCCCACGCGGGCTGGCACCCGCGTGGGCTTGTGTTGAACCGTTGGTTAGAAGGTGACCACGACACACGGAAGCACGCGGTCGGCCGCGTGCTCTGTGCAATACGGGTCAGCGCCTTGTCGGCGACCAGGTGTCCTGGTCGTCGTCAGCATCATCCTCGTCATCGTCGACGAACTCATCGTTGTCGTCGTCGAAGTGACGGTCGGACTGGCGTGTACCCGCCAGTTCGCGCTGCAAGGCGGTGAGGTCGGTGTTCGGGGAGTGGTATTTCAACTCCCGGGCCACCTTCGTCTGCTTGGCCTTAGCACGGCCGCGCCCCATGGCTCGACCCCCTCGCACAGAATTCGGGGCAGCCCGAAGGCGGGCCCCGATGACGTCAGGCATCTCTCGTGGGTCTTACGGTACATGGACGATGCCTTGTTTGGCACCTCGGGTTGCCTGTGACACTGCCGCGCGTCGCGGTTTTCCGTCCGAAGACGCGCGGCAGGTCCGAAACCGCTCCCGTTTCGACCGGATCGCCCGGTCAGAGGGCTGCGCTCAGCCCAGGTAGATGGACCGGAGCCGGCCGACCTCGGCCATCCGCTGCTCGGCGAGCCGGTCGGCCGCGACCGCGGGCGAGACGCCCTCGGAGTCGGCGAGCTGGAGGATCCGGCGGGTCGTCTCGAAGATCCCGGTCGCGCGCAGCTTGGCCCGCTCGAAGTTGAAGCCCTCGATCTCGTCGGCCACCTGGATCACGCCGCCGGCGTTCACGAGGTAGTCGGGCGTGTAGAGGATGCCTCGTTCGGCAAGGGTCTTCTCGATGCCGGGGTGGGCCAGCTGGTTGTTGGCGCCCCCGGTGACGACCTTGGCCCGCAGCGCGGACACGGTGTCGTCGTCCAGCGCCCCGCCCAGCGCGCACGGCGCGTAGACGTCGAGGTCGCTGGTGATCAGGGCCTGGGTGTCGGCCACGAGCTCGATCTGGGGATAGGTGGTGCGGGCCCAGCTGAGGGCGGCCTCGTTCACGTCGGTGGCGATGACCGCGGCGCCGTCCTCGACGAGATGGCCGGCCAGATATTTGCCGACCTTGCCGAGGCCGGCGATGCCGACCGTGCGCCCGGCCAGTGTCGGGCGGCCCCACGCGTGCTCGGCGGCGGCCCGCATGCCCTGGAAGACGCCCCAGGCGGTGAGGATCGAGGAGTCGCCGGCGCCGCCGTGCTCGAGGCTGCGGCCGGTCACATAGCGGGTCTCGCGGGCGATGACGTCCATGTCCGGCACGTAGGTGCCGACGTCGCAGGCCGTGTAGTAGCGGCCGTGCAGCGACTCGACGAAGCGCCCGTACGCCCGCAGCAGGCCCTCGGACTTGGCGCGGGCCGGGTCGCCCCAGATGACCGCCTTGCCGCCGCCCAGGTCCAGGCCGGCGAGAGCGTTCTTGTACGCCATCCCGCGGGAGAGCTTCAACACGTCCGCGAGCGCGTCGGCCTCGCTCTCGTACGGATAGAACCGGGTGCCACCGAGCGCCGGCCCGAGAGCCGTCGAGTAGATCCCGATGATCGCCTTGAGGCCGGTCTGCCTGTCCTGGCAGAAGACGACCTGTTCGTGACCGGTGGCGTCGGTGCCGTCGGTGTCGAACACGCCCATGGCTGTTCTCCTGATTCTTCTGTTGTGGCCCTCGTGGGACCGGTTGTCCCGGCGGGGGTGGGCCGGACATTTGCGAGCCTAGTCGTGACGCCCCCTGCGGGATTACGTCCGCGCGGGAAGTTCCGCTCGGCCGATTTCGTGAAAGACTTCCGCCGTGCCGTCACTGTTCGCGTCGTACCTACGGGTTTACGAGCCGCTGACCGCGTTCGATCGTGACCGCCAGGTCTTCTGGCGGCGCTACGCCCGGGAGGGGCGCGATCTGGGGCCGGTCGACGGCCCGGTGCGGCAGCGCACGGCGGTGCTCGAGGCGCTCGGGGCCGGCTGGACCAGGCTGCCCGACCTGCCCGACGAGGCGTACGTGCTGCAGTGGGGTGACTCTCTGCTGGTCTGCCCCTGGAACCTGCGCCTGCGGGTGGCCGAGGCCGCGCTGAACGCGCGCGACGGGGTGCCCAGCGTGCTGGCCGACGCCTTCGTGCCGCCGGTGCTGGCCGGGCAGGCCAAGGCCATCGTCGAGGACTGGCGCAGCGGGGCCAAGGTGCTGGAGCACGGCGTGCCGCGGGTGCACGAGCAGATCGCCACCTGGGGTGTGCCGCTGCGCTGGTTCGCCTTCGTCGACCTCGAGGAGCGGGAGTTCTCGCTGACCCCCGAGGGGCGCACGCTGCGCTATCGCACGGAGATCTCGAAGGCCCGGCGGCGGGCGCACCGCGCCGTCGCGGTGCTGCGCAAGTCGCTGGGCGACGCCCCGATCACCGAGGCGGTCGAGGAGGGCACCCGCTGGCTGGAGGAGTTCCACCCGCGGTCCATCGTCGAGCTCGATTACGGCGGCCTCGTCAACCTTCTCCCGGATGACGACCTCGCGGCGGACGATTCACCCGGACTGGTGGCGGCCGGACTTTCCGCCCTGTCCCGCGGCGACGCCGACGACGCCTCGGCGGTCTACGAGAAGCTCGTCGAGCGGTGGCGGGCCGTCCAGTTGCTCGAGCGCTGCAACTGAGCTGCGGAAATAGGGACAGACCGGCGGGTTTCGCGGTCCGTGGGAACGCTCCCGAAGTGAATACTCTTCGTAATCACCGCTGGCCGAAGCGTGATAATCGGACTAAACGAGACACTATCTGGCGTAGAAAACACGCAAAAATCGGGCATGCTTCATCCGTCTATCTGGGGACGTTCGTCCGTTCGGCCCATGTCGGACATCGGGGACTAGCCGGACCATGAGAGACGCACCGGCCGGCGGGACCCCGGCCGATGTTCGTAGGTACCTGTGGAGGAGTGACCGATGGCATCGCGTACGCACGATCCTGAGCCGCTACTAACGCCGGCAGAGGTGGCGTCGATGTTCCGTGTCGACCCGAAGACCGTCACCCGGTGGGCGAAGGCCGGCAAGCTGAGTGCGATCCGCACTCTGGGCGGCCACCGTCGTTACCGGGAGTCGGAGGTTCGCGCCCTGCTGCAGGGGCAGATTCCCACGCAGCGTCAGGGCGACTGAGCGGACCTCAGTCGGTACGAAAGATCGTTGTAAGGGGCGACGTCGGGGAAGGCGATCGCCCCTTCCTCGTTTCTTGATCAGGTTCTCTTTCACCTGGAAACGAGGAAGTACGTCCGCCGTGACGGCCCCGGCCGGACGTATTTCACCGGAACCGAGTTGCCCTCGGGCGTTCCTACGCCAAGGGTTGGCACCATGGAACAACCACCGATCGGCGACGTCTTCGGCGAGATGATCCGGGACGCGTACGCGGTACACACCGGAGTCGGGCCCCGCCCCCTGGCCGGCGGCCGCGTGCCCCGCCCGGTGATCGAGGTGATCGAGCGCGACGACGGCCTGATCAACGGCGCCCCGGCCGATCACTATCTGGCCGCGCCCGGCGATTGGCAGCCGCACGACCACCGCGCCCTGCGACTCTGCCGCGGGCACGTTCTCGACATCGGGGTCGGAGCCGGCCGTACGGCGGTGGAGCTCCAGAAACGCGGCATGGCGGTGACCGGGTTGGACACCTCGCCGGGGGCCATCGAGATCGCCCGGCGCCGGGGCCTGCGCGACACCGTGATCAACACGGTCGACGCCTACGCGTCGGCCAGCGCCCGGTACGACACGTTCCTGCTGCTCGGCAACAACCTCGGGCTGCTCGAGGGTCCGCAGCGGGCGCCGGTCTTCCTGGACGCGCTGGCCCGGCTGGCCAACCCCGGGGCGCGGCTCATCGCGCAGGGCACCGACCCCTACGGCACCACCGACCCCGTGCACGTCTCGTACCACCAGCGGAACCGCGAGCGCGGGCGGCTCGGCGGCCAGCTGCGCCTGCGGCTGCGCTACCGGCTGCTGGCCACCGAGTGGTTCGACTATCTGAACTGCTCGATCGAGGAGCTGGCGGCGCTGGTCGAGGGCACGGCGTGGCGGCTGAAGGCGGTCGACGACGGCGACCGGCCCTATTACGTCGCGGTCCTGGAGCTGGCGGGATGAGCGTCAGCCGCCGGATCGCCTTTCTCCTGCGGCACCGGCCCGAGACGGCCGGCCTCACCCTCGACGCGAACGGCTGGGTGCCGGTCGGTGATCTGCTGGCGGCGCTCCCGATCGACCGGTCCGAGCTCGACGAGATCGTGGCCACCGACGAGAAGTCCCGGTACGCCATCGAACGCCGGCCCGACGGGTCGGAATGGATCCGCGCCAACCAGGGGCACTCGCGCCGGGTCGCCGTCGACCTCGGGCTGGCTCCCGCCTCGCCGCCGGCGGTGCTGTTCCACGGCACGCCCCGCCGCAACCACGCGTCGATCATGCGCGACGGCTTGCGCCCGGGTAGTCGTCACCACGTACACCTGTCGCCCGATGTGCCGACGGCGCTGGTCGTCGGCCGCCGGCGCTCGGGCGAGGTGATGGTGTTGCGCGTGGCCGCGGGGGCGATGGAAGCGGCCGGGCACGTCTTCCACCGCAGCGAGAACGGGGTCTGGCTGACCGATGCCGTGCCTCCGGAGTACCTCCTGCTAGAACCGACAAATCCGTAATATCCGCGACTCCACAGTGATCAATGCCTTACCCGCCGTTAGCGTTGGTCCATGGGGCGGATCACCCGGCGTGAGCTGATGAATCTCGTCGGCGCCGTGGGGGTCGTCGCCACCCTGGCCGGGCTCGCCTATGGACTGCCCGCCCTCGACCGGTCACTGCCGGCCCAGCGCGCGGTCAGCTCGGACGAGCCGTACCAGGTCGGCGCCGGAGTCAGCGTGGTGCCGCCGGCCGGAGCCACTATCGACGTCACCGAGACCCGGCCCGGCGAGAACGAGGGAACGGCGCTCTTCCGGCTCGGGCCGGTGCGGTACGCCATCGCCGTCCGCCCCTTTCGCGGCGACCTCCACGCGGCCGCCTCCCGCCTGCGTAAGCGCATCACCAACACCGCCGGTTACCAGGTGACCGGGGCCCAGCTCGCGGTCAGCACGGCCGGCGGGCTGGCCGGCGTCCAGGGTGGATATACGGCGCCCGGTCGCGGCGGTCGCTACGCGGTCTTCGTCGGCGACGGGCTCACCATCGAGGTCACCATCAGCGGGAACGACCTCGACCTGGGCCGCACGCTGCCGCAGATCGAGGCGAGCACCAGGACCCTGCGCCACGACGGGGAGAGCCGGTGACCGCGTCCGTCGTGCGGCCGGCGAGCGGCCGGATCCGCCTGTCGGCGCCCGCCTTCGGCATCGTGCTGGTGCTGCTCGGCGTCGGCGCGGTGCGGATGGCCTCGCTGGCCGGGAAGTTCGTCACGACGTACCCCCGGGCGACCTTGACCTCGGTGTTGCTCTTCGCCCTGCTGGCCGTGCCGTTCTGGCTGTTCCTCGCCGAGCTCGACTTCCTCGAGCGTGAGCCGATCCGGCTGCGGGTGATCGCGTTCGCCTGGGGCGGCCTGGTCGCCACGACGGTCTCCATCCCGGGCGGCGCGGCGCTGGAGAACCTGGTCGCGAAGCTCGGCTCGCCGCACCTCGCGGCCGACTGGGGAGCGGCCATCGCCGGGCCGACGGTCGAGGAGATCGCCAAGACGCTGGGCGTGGTGGCGATCGTGCTGATCGCCCGGTCCCAGGTCAACAGCGTGCTCGACGGTGTCGTCTACGGCGCCCTGGTCGGGCTCGGCTTCCAGATCGCCGAGGACATCGTCTTCGCGGTGGGCGCCGTCGCGCTGGCCGGGCAGGGTGATCAGATCCAGCCGGTGATCGCGACGTTCCTGCTGCGCGGATTTCTCTCCGGCGTCTGGAGCCACACCCTGTTCGGCGCCCTGGCCGGAGCCGGCGTCGGCTATCTGGTCGTCCGCCGCGACCCCGTACGCGCGATCCTGGCCGTCCTGGGGGCCTGGGCGGCCCACGTGCTCTGGAACTCGCCGCTGCTCACCGACGGCCTCGGCAACGGCGTGCTGGCGTTGCTGGGCGTGATCCTGCTCAAGGGCCTTCCACCGCTGCTGCTGGTCCTGCTGCTGGTGCGGCACCTGCACGACCGCGAGGCCGATTACTACGCCTCACGGCTGGCCACGCTGCGCGACCCCACGCTGATCACCAACGGCGAGCTCTCCGCCCTGCGGTCCGGCTCCGGCCGGGCCTCGGCCCGTCGACAGGCGAAAGGCCAGGCCAAAGCTTCCGTACGCCGGTTGCAGCGCGCCCAGGCGCGACTGGGCGTCGAACTGAGCCGCGACTCGACGACCGGAATCGGACACTGGTCGTCGGTGATCCGGTCGGAGCGGGCCGTGCTGGAGGGCCTGGGCCACCCGGAGGCGATCGCCGGGCCCACATCGTGGCGGCACACGGCGTCGACCGTGCTCACGACGGTGGTGGCGATCGCCGTCCTGTGGGTGGCCCTGTCCGCGCTGGGCGGCGCCTAAGGCGTGGGCGGCAGGCCTCCGTCGCCGTCCACGATCGTGTCGGGGTTGCCGTCCTCGTCCAGGTCGACCATGGTGATGTCGACCTTGCCGTCCCCGTCCGTGTCGAACTGGTAGAGGTCGGGCTTGCCGTCGCCGTCGGTGTCGGACACCCACACGTCGGTCTTGCCGTCGCCGTTCGCGTCCTGCGCGATGAGGTCGACGCGGTCGCTCCCGCGCGTCTCGACGATCTCCTGCGGCTCGCTCATGCGGATCTCCCCTTCGCCTTTTGGGAGAAGAGTAGGGCTCATGTCACAGCTCCGCGAGCCGGGTCACACCGGTACCGTGGATCGAATGGATATTGCTGCCGACAGCGTGCAGGACCTCCTCTCCGCCACCGGTGGCGGCGGGACCCTCGGCACGCGGATGGGCATCCAGCTCAGTGAGGCGTCGGCCGAGCGGGTCGTCGGCACCATGCCGGTCGAGGGCAACACCCAGCCGTACGGCCTGCTGCACGGCGGCGCGTCCTGCGTGCTGGCCGAGACGCTCGGCTCGGTGGGCGCGGTCATGCACGGCCAGAGCGTCGACCGGCCGTTCGCCGTGGGCGTCGACATCAACGCCACCCACCACAAGGCGGCCCGCTCCGGAGTCGTCACCGGCGTCGCCACCCCGGTGCACCGGGGACGCACGATGGCGACCTACGAAATCGTCATCACCGACGAGGGCGGCGACCGCGTGTGCACCGCGCGCATCACCTGTCTGCTGCGCGGAGCCTGACTTTTTGATGTCAGCGGGCGAACCTTGACCGATCCACGTACCTTTTCTCACGTGACCGAGGTTCCACAGCACGCCTTCGACGACGCGGCGCTCGTGCTCCAGCGTGCGCTGACCGGCGACAGTGATGCCGTGGTCGGCACGTTCGACGCCGTCGTCGACCGCGACGGCATCGTCGGCGCCTACGACGTGGCGTGGTGCCTGGCCGCCACGATGGTGGGACCTCAGATCCCCTCCGGCGGCGCCTGGACCCTCGACTTCCCCGGCATCGACGACGCGCGGTACGACAAGCGCTGGGTGGCCCGTTTCGTGAGCGCCTACGTCAACGGCGACATCCCGACCGGCGAGGCCCTGTTCGGCGCGGCGATCGCCGACGGCCAGCTGCCCGACTGCCTGCTGGCCCTGGCCGGCTCGACGGTGGCCACGCTGCGCCACCGGGCCGCCTAGTGCCCCTTGAGATATAAGGCCTTCGCGTACTGCGCGGCGGCGGCCTCGTTGTACATGGACGCCTGGCCCATGTAGTACTCCTGGTCGGCCCACGCGGCCTGCGCCTGCGCGGTGCCCTTCCAGCGGATGCTCGCGTCGACGTCGGACAGGCCACGGGCCCGGAACTGTTTACGCATGGCCATGCGCCCGGCCCGGAACTTCTCCTGAGCCTCCTCGGCCAGCCGCATGGCCTCGAAGGCCTTCTCGCTGAGGGCCTCGGCCATGGCCCAGGCCGCCTGCTCCGCCGCATTGGTGAAAGTCAGCACCGCGTTCCTCCTCGAACCGCTGCCCACCGATCTGGACACACTCTCGTCGAACGCGCGGCGCCCCATCAAGGCCCCGACCCCAGCCCGAATAAGCGCGAAATGCCCAGCCCAATCCCTCAACCGCCCGGCCCGGCGACCGATTCTGAACCTTCGCGGAAAGAGGAATCACCGAGAAGGCCCGTCACGGGCAGGGCTGGTGCCCGTAATCCTCGAGGCCTTCTCACCCGGTGCCCGCGGCGTCCCCCTGGCCGCGGGCACCGGTTCTCAGAGCCCCGCGACAGCCTTTCTTCGCCAACGACGGCTTGACGTGGCCGGACACCCGCACGAGGCCGCTGCCGTCACCGGTCCGGTAATGCCATTCGCTGCCGAGAATCGGGCCCGAGAAGGTTGTTCGGATCGGTGTCCTCATTTCGCACGACCACGCGGGTGAGCCCGAGCCCCGACGCCTTCAGCTTCCCAACGATCGCCGCGGCGGTAGCCGGCACAGCATCCTCGGACGCAACCGGCACAGCATCTTCGGACGCGGTCGGGGCAGCATCCTCGGACGCGGCCGGGCAGCCGCTGAGGTCGGCTCCGCGGGCGCGACCGAGGTCGGCGTGGGCTGCTGCTGGGCGGCCGGTTCGGCGTTGTTTCCGCAGCCGGCGGCGAGCAGCAGCGGAACCGAAGCCAGGACCAGGCGGGTGTTGAGGCGCGTCGTCGCACAGCAGTCAGCCCGCAACCAGCCGATTTCGGTTGGCCCGTTCGGAGCGCACCCGGGCGGCGCAGAACGCGGCGCGGAAAACCTCAACAAGGTCGGGGCGCGACCGATTCTGAACCTTCGCGGAAAGAGGGATCACCGAGGAGGCCGAGAGGAACCCCCGCACGGGCAGGGCTGGTGCCCGTGGTCCTCGAAACCTTCTCACCCCCGGTGCCCGCGGCCTCCCCCTGGCCGCGGGCACCGTCGCTTCCGGGTGGGGAAAGCGCCGAAGAGCGGACCCTCGCCGGCGTGGTGAGGGACGGCTGGCTCGAAAAGTCCCGGAAAGCAAAACGTCCACCGTGCGTTTCCGCAGGTGGACGATGCTCAGGGCCCGGCGAGAGGCCTGGTGGCCAGGGGCGGGGTCGAACCGCCGACCTTCCGATTTTCAGTCGGACGCTCGTACCAACTGAGCTACCTGGCCTTGGGTGTTGCGGTCCTGACGGGACTTGAACCCGCGACCTCCGCCTTGACAGGGCGGCGAGCACTCCAACTGCTCCACAGGACCTTGCTCTGTACTTCTTTTCCTACCGGCTGGTGCCTCGGCATACCTTACACTGCCGACTTACCAGTGCCCCCAACGGGATTCGAACCCGTGCTACCGCCTTGAAAGGGCGGCGTCCTGGGCCACTAGACGATGAGGGCAACTCCGCCAGTATTGCATGTTCACAATACTTTGCGGCGTAGACCCCAACCGGGCCCCGCTTGAGGCTTGGAAAGCATACGTGATCGACCGCCCCGGCTCCAAACCGGTATCCCGTTGGGGGTGGCCACCTTTCTGACCTGCGAAAATTCAGGTCCGGGCGGCCGCTGCGAGGGTTTGCACGGCCGAAGTCAGGTCAGTGAGCTGGACCACGTTGTCGGGCAGGGGGTGGGGCCAGCCAGGGCCCGCGGCGGCGGTCAGCAGCGGCGGGTGCGGCGAGTGGAGCACCTCGAGCAGCTGGTCCGGATCGCCGGTGCGGGGGGTCTGTGACCACAGCACGACCACCCTGGGGCCGGTGCGGGCGATCGCGTCGGCCAGGGCGTCCCTGGGCACCCGGCCGCCCAGCAGGCGGCTGGGTACGCCCGCCTCGGCCAGCGCGGCCGCCAGGGCCTCCAGCGGGAGCGTGTGCTGTTCCTCGTCGGCGGCGCTCAGGAGGATCTGCGGTGGGTGGTCTGTGGCGGGTGGGCGGGGCACCGCGCCGAGGACCTCGGTGACGGTTCGGGAGATCAGGTGTTCGACCTCCACGAAGCGCCTGGTGGCCTCGTAACGCTCGCCGATACCGATGAGGACGGGCATGGCGACGTGGTTCCAGGCTTCGACCACCCCGTTCTCAGCGATGGCGACCTGGAGGATGTCGCGCATCGCGGGGGCGTCCAGGCGCATGGCGGCCCGGGCCAGTCCGCGGGCGGGCGGCGATGCCGCGCCCAGGGGAATGGCCAGCCCGCCGCCATCGCGCCGGGGACCGGCGGGCGGATCATGAAAAGGCGCGTCGGCGAAGTCGGTGATGGTCAGCGAATCGACGCGCCGGGCCCACGCCGCGGCCTCGGCCGGGGCCACGCCCTGCGCGACGAGCCGCTGCATGACCTTCAGACGGTCCAGGTCGTGCTCGGTGTACCGCCGATGGTGCCCCGGCACGTGCGCGGACGGCCCGAGGCCGTACCGCTGATGCCAGGTCCTCAAGGTCGTGACCGCCACGCCCAGTCGACGGGCCACGGCCCCGGCGGTCAGTCCGTCAACGGCCACCCGACCGCTCCGATGACGGCGCGACGCCGAGATGTTCGGCCAGGCGGGTGGTCACTCCGAGAAGCCAGGGTGCGTACGACCGTGAGTCGCCACCGAGCTCGTCGAGGAGTGCCGGCACCGGGACCCACCGCAGGTCGCTGACCTCGGACGGGTCCGGCGCGGGCCGCGCACCGGCCGGCAGATCGCCCAGGAGCACGTGGTCGTACTCGTACTCGACCCGTCCGGTGGCCGGGTCCTCCGCGTAGTACGCGTACACCCCCACCTCGGTCAGCGGGACGGGCGGCAGGCCCAGCTCCTCGCCGAGGCGCCGGCCCGCGGCGACCGCGAGGTCCTCGCCCGGCGCCGGATGCCCGCAGCAGGTGTTGGCCCATCGGAGCGGGAAGCGTGTCTTCACCGCCGCCCGCTGTTGCAGCAGCACCTGCCCGGTCTCGTCCCGCAGGAACACCGAGAATGCCCGGTGCAACTGCCCGGGCGCGCGATGCGCCTGGTCGACTGTGGTCGAACCGAGCACCTCACCCTCGGTGTCGACCAGTTCGACCAGATGTGCCTCGCGCGCGGTCACGACGTGATCCTTCCGGCCGCCAGCTTTCCCGAGATCAGGACCATCGGCACGCCCACGCCCGGCTGTGTGCCCGAGCCCGTGAAGACCACGTTCGGCAGGGTCGGATGCAGGTTGGACGGCCGGAACGGCCCGGTCTGGGCGAACGTGTGCGCCGCCGCGAACGGGGTGCCGGCCGCCATGCCCTGGTCGAGCCAGTCGGCCGGTGTGATGATCCGCTGGACCTCGATGCCGTCGCCGAAGCCGACGTAGCCGCGCTGCTCCAGCGTCCGGATCAGCGACGAGGCGTACCGCTCGGCGAGATCGCCCCGCCAGTTCATCGGGCCGGCCTCGAGGTTGGGCGCGGGGGCGAGCACGTAGTACGTCTGCTTGCCGTCCGGCGCCGCCGTCGGATCGGTGTGGGTGGGGTTGGTCACCAGCAGCGACGGGTCGCTCATCAGCATGCCCTTGCGGATCACCTCGTCGAAGGTGCCGCGCCACTGATGTCCGAAGTGGATGTTGTGGTGGGCGATCTTGCTGTACGTCCGGTCGGAGCCGATGTGCAGCACCACGCAGGAGGGCGAGTACGTCAGACTGCGCTGCCGCCGGGGAGGCAGCAGGTCACGCGACGCGATCGGCAGGTCGGGGTTGAGGACGACCACGTCGGCCGGGATGCGCTCGCCGTCGGCGGTGATCACGCCGGTGGCCCGGCCGTGCGCCGTGGTGACCTCGGTGACCGTCGTGTCGTACCGGAACTCGACGCCGTGTTTCTCGGCCGCACCGGCCAGGGCCTTGGGGACGGCGTGCATGCCGCCCTTGGGGAAGTAGACGCCCGCGACCGAGTCGAGATAGGCGATGACCGCGTAGATGGCCATCGCGTCCTGGGGCGCCAGCCCGGCGTACATCGCCTGGAAGGAGAAGATCCTCTGGGTACGCGGATCGCGGAAGTACTGGTTGATCTTCGGCTGGAGCCGCCGGAAGCCGCCCAGGCCGAGCAGTTTCAGCAGGTTGAGGTTGACCAGGTCGACGGGGGTGTCGAGGTTGCGGTCGATGAAGTGGTCGCGTTCGAGCTTCCACAGCTGGCGCGCGAAGTCGACGAACCGCAGATATCCGTCGGCCTCACGGGGGCCGCAGACGCGGGAGATCTCGGCCGCCATCCGTACCGTGTCGGTCTTGACGTCCAACGTGGACCCGTCCGGGTAGTAGGCCCGGTAGGCGGGGTCGATCGGCGTCAGCTCGAGCCAGTCCGACAGCTTCTCGCCGACGGCCGCGAGGGGTTCCTCGATCAGCTCGGGCATGGTCAGCACGGTCGGCCCGGTGTCGAACTCGTACCCCTGAAGGCTCAGCCGCCCGGCCCGGCCGCCCGGCACCGCCTCGCGCTCGACGACCGTGACCTGACGGCCGGCCGCGGCCAGATGGAGGGCGCAGGCGAGGCCGGCCAGGCCGGCGCCGACGATGACCACCCGCTCGGTGGGGCCAGTGACGGTTCGCATGGGGGACATCATGCCGGTCGGTGCGTGGCCCGCACCGCAAGCTCGATGAGGGCGGCACGCGCGTCCTCGTGGAGGGGAGCGCCGGCCAGCGCGGCGATGCCGTCGGCGACCCGCTCCTGGATCATCGCCTCGAGGCGGGCGGGAGCGCCCGTCTCGGCGATCACCTGCGCTTTTCGGGTAAGCCCGCCGGAGCCGTCGGCGGGGTTGACGGCTCCGGCGGGGTCGAGGGCCTCTCGCTGTGCGGGAGAGGCGAGGCGGCGGGCCAGCATCAGCAGGGCTGTCGGCTTGCCCGACCGCAGATCGTCACCGGCGGGCTTGCCGGTGACCGAGGGGTCGCCGTAGACGCCGAGCAGGTCGTCGCGCAGCTGGAACGCCTCACCGACGGTGAGGCCGTACTGTCCGTACGCCAGATCGATCTCGGGGTGTGCGAGCCCGGAGAGGGCGAGGCCGAATTGCAGGGGGCGCTGGATCGTGTAGCTGGCGGTCTTGTGCCGGGCCACGAGCAGCGCGCGCTCGACCGACCACGAGTCGGGCTCGGCCTCACCGAGCACGTCGAGATATTGCCCGGCGATCGCTTCGACCCGCATCCGGTCGTAGACGGCCCGCACGCCCTGCGGCGCCCGGGCCCGCGCCAGCAGCTGATCGGCCCAGACCAGGCAGAGGTCGCCGATCAGGATCGCGGCGGCGGAACCGAACCGCTCGCCGTTGCGCTGGCCGAAGATGCGGTGGGCCGTGGGCCGGCCGCGGCGAGTGTCCGATTCGTCCATGACGTCGTCGTGGACCAGAGCGAACGTGTGCATGAGCTCGAGCGCCGCGAACGCCGGCAGCACGGGCTCGATCGGCTCGTCCGGCCCGACGGCGCCGCGCCAGCCCCAGTAGGCGAAGACGGGCCGCAGGCGCTTGCCGCCGGCGAGCACCAGGTCACGAGCCGTGCGGGCGAAGCCGCCGAGCTCCGGGTCGATGGCGTCGAGCGAAGCGGTCTGCATGGCCAGAAAGTCGGCCAGCGTGCCCTGGATCGCGTGGATGAGCGAGTGGGGGGTGGCGCCCTGGCGGGGTATCCCGCGGTGCCTGTTTCCCTCGAGCGTGTCGTTGGCCACGAGATTTACCGTACCCTAGCCTCAGGGTTGCGTCGATTCGTGCGTCGATTTGGTGGGAGAAAAAGTGGATCAAGATCTGGCCGCGTCGTATGAACGTTGTCGCGAACTACACAAAAAGCACGGCCGCACCTACTACCTGGCGACCCGGCTCCTGCCCGCCTGGAAGCGCCGCCATGTGCACGCCCTCTACGGCTTCACCCGCTACGCCGACGAGATCGTCGACCGCACCGAGGACCTGCCGCCGGTCGAGCGGACCGCGCTGCTGACCGAATGGTCCGACCTGTTCGTGGCCGGCCTGCGCGGCGAGCCGGTCGACGATCCGCTGCTGCCGGCCGTGCTGCACACCATCGCCGTCTTCGACCTCGACGTGGACGATTTCGCGACGTTCCTGCGCTGCATGGCGATGGATCTCACGGTTACGTCGTACGCGACGTACGACGACCTGCTCGATTACATGGAGGGCTCGGCCGCCGTGATCGGCACGATGATGCTGCCGATCCTCGGGTCGAGCGATCCGGTCGCCGCCCGCGAGCCGGCCCGCCAGCTCGGCTTCGCCTTCCAGCTGACGAACTTCATCCGCGACGTCGCCGAGGACCTCGACCGCGGCCGCGTCTATCTGCCCGAGTCGCACCTCTCCGAGTTCGGCGTCACCCGCCGCACGCTGGAGAAACGCCAATCGACACCGGCCGTCAAAGCGTTGATCAAGCACGAGATCGAACGCGCCCGGGAGCACTACGCGGCGGCCGCGCCGGGCATCCCGATGCTCGAACCGGCCTCGCAGGCGTGCATGCGCACGGCGTTCGCCCTGTACGGCGGCATCCTGGCCGAGATCGAGGCGGCCGACTACGACGTCTTCTCGGGCCGGGCCACCGTGCCCAACCGGCGCCGGGCCGGAGTCGCCGTGCGCAGCCTGCTGACCCGCCCCGGCACCCCCGTGCAACTGGTCGCCTGATGCGGACCGCCGTCGTTCTGTTCACCCGCGACCTGCGGGTGCACGACAACCCCGCACTGGCCGCCGCGTGCGCCGCCGCCGAGCGGGTGGTGCCGCTCTTCGTGCTCGATCCCGCCCTGGGCAAGCTCTCCCCGAACCGGACGCGCTTTCTGCACCAGACCCTGGCCGACCTGCGCCGGACGCTGCGGGCCCGCGGCGGCGACCTGGTCGTCCGCATGGGCGATCCGGTGGCCGAGGCGATCGAGGTGGCCCGCTCGGTCGGCGCCGAGGGCATCGGCATGGCGGCCGACGTCAGCGGCTACGCCCGCCGCCGCGAGGAGCGGCTGCGCCGCGAGTGCGAACGGCACCGGATCGCCCTGCGGCTCTTCCCCGGCCTGACCGTGGTCGATCCGGGAGCGCTGCGCCCGGGCGGCGGTGGACAGGCGTACCGCGTCTTCTCGCCGTATTTCCGCGTCTGGCAGACGGCGCAGTGGCGCGACGAGGTGGCGGCGCCCGAGAAGATCACGCTGCCGCACGGTGTCGCGGTCGGGCGCCTGCCGTCGCTGCCCGACGGCGAGTCGCCCGGCGCCGCCGAGGGCGGGGAGACCGAGGCGCGGCGCCGGCTTTCGACGTGGTTGCGCCATCTGGAGCCGTACGCCGACCTGCACGACGACATGCCGGCCGACGGGACGAGCCGGCTCAGCCCGTACCTGCGCTTCGGATGTCTGTCGCCGCTCGAACTGGCCAACGCCGCGCGCGAGAACGAGCCGTACGTCCGGCAGCTGTGCTGGCGTGACTTCTACTACCAGGTCACGCTGGCCTTCCCGGAGATCTCGGTGAAGCCGATGCGCCCGGCCGCCGACTCATCATGGCGGGATGATCCGGACGCCCTCCAGCACTGGAAGGATGGCCTCACCGGCGTGCCGATCGTGGACGCCGGGATGCGCCAGCTCCGGGCGGAGGGATGGATGCACAACCGGGCCCGCCTGATCACCGCGGCCTTCCTGACCAAGCATCTCGGCCTCGACTGGAGGCCGGGAGTGCAGTGGTTCTTCCGGTGGCTGCTCGACGGGGACGTGCCCAACAATTCCGGCAATTGGCAGTGGGTCGCCGGCACCGGCAACGACACCCGGCCCTACCGCCGTTTCAATCCGATCCGCCAGGCGGAGCGTTTCGACCCGTCGGGCGTGTACGTTCGTCGCTACGTACCGGAGCTCAAGGGAATCGAGGGCGTGGCCGTCCACCAGCCGTGGCGGTTGCCGGCGGACGTGCGCCGCGGCCTCGACTATCCAGGGCCGCTCGAGTCACACCGGGACGAGGCGGTCTGGCTGCGGCCGTGAACCCCCGCCCGGTACGCCCGGGCGGGTAAAAGCGGAGCCCGCCGGCCCGGTTGCGTCCGTCATAACGTCAAGGCCGGCGGGCCCCGCCCTTCTTACCGCCGTGGCCCCTTTTCATGCCTCGCAGTTCCGCAGACGCGAGGCCCGCGACTCCAGATAGCGCCGTTCGGGCAGGCTCAAAGTCTTACGGGCGGCTTCCTCGTACGCCTTCTCGGCCGCCACAAGATCACCAGCCTTCTCCAGCAGATGCGCGCGGACCGCCGCCACCCGGTGATGGTCGAGCGAGAGCTCCTCCAGCGCGCGCAGGGCGACGAGCGGCCCGTCCACCTCGGCCAGGGCCACGATCCGGTTCAGGGTGACCATCGGACCGGGCGCGAGCACGTCGAGCAGGCGGTAGAGCTCGAGGATCTGCGGCCAGTCGGTGTCCTCGGCCCGGGCCGCCTCGGCGTGGACGGCGGCGATGGCCGCCTGGACCTGGAACGGGCCGACGGCGGTCTCCCGCAGCGCCGCGGTGATCAGGCGGATGCCCTCGCCGATCGCCGCGCGGTCCCATTTCGCCCGGTCCTGCTCGGCCAGCGGCACGAGGGCGCCGTCGTCGGTCCGGGCCGGCCGGCGGGCGTCGGTGAGCAGCATCAGCGCGAGCAGTCCGGTGACCTCGCCGTCGTCCGGCAGCCGCGCGTGCAGCTGCCGTGTCAGGCGGATGGCCTCGGTGCTCAGCTCGACCCGTTGCAGCTCCGGGCCCGCGCTCGCCGTGTGCCCCTCATTGAAGATCAGATAAAGCACTTGGCGTACGGCCTCAGGACTGCCCTCGACGAACCGGGCGCCGGTCTCCTTGATGCGCCGTTTGGCCCGGCTGATCCGCTGCCCGACCGTGCTCTCCGGAATCAGCAGAGCCCGGGCGATCTCGGCCGTGGTGAGCCCGCCGACCGCCCGCAACGTGAGCGCTATCTGCGACGAGGGCGCCAGCTTCGGGTGGCAGCAGAGCAGGAGCAGCGTGAGCTCGTCGTCACCGCGTACCACCGGAAGCGGATCGGGAGGCAGAGCCTCCCGCCGGCGCCGGGCCTGATCACTGCGCAGCGTCTCGACGCGGCGCCGCGACGCCACCCGGATGAGCCAGGCCCGCGGATCGTCGGGAACCCCCTCGGCCGGCCACTGCCTGGCCGCCGCCAGCAGCGCCTCCTGCACGGCGTCCTCGCAGGCGTCGAAGTCGCCGTAGCGCCGCACCACCGCGCCCAGCACCTGAGGCGCGGCAGTGCGGAGAACGCCCTCTATTCCCATGCGCTCATGTCGAGGATCGGCCGCACCTCGACCTCGGTGTTCGCGGCGTCCGGCACCTTGGCCGCCCAGGCGGTCGCCTCCTCCAGGCTGCCCACGTCGATCAGGTAGAAGCCGGCCAGATGCTCCTTGACCTCGGCGTACGGACCGTCGGAGACGATCGTCTCCCCACCGCGCACCGACACCCACTTGGCCAGCGACGGATCGGCCAGCCCTTCGGAGGCGACATGCACGCCCGCCTCCCGCATCTCCGCGTTCAGGTTCAGGTGTCCCTTGCCGAACGCCGTGCGGTCGTCGTCGGACATCTTGTCCCAGACGGCCAGGCTGCGCGGGTTCGACTGAATCAGGATCAGATATTTCATCGCTCGTCTCCTCTCGTCCTCGCCCAGGATGTCGAAACCACGGCACCGGCTTCGACGTCTCCGACGAGATTTCTTCCTTCAAGGAGGCCCACATGCAAGAGATCCGCGAGGTCATCGAGCGCCGCGCCGCCCTGCTCCAGGCCGGCGACGTCAAGGCGATGCTGGCCTACTCGGCCCCCGAGGTGGTCGAGTTCAGCCTGGCTCCACCACTGAGCACGCGCGTGGACACCACCGACCCCACGCCGACCGAGCGGTGGCTGGCCACGTTCGAGGCTCCGCCCCGCCGTGAGGTGACCCAGCTCGAGATCACCGCCGACGGCGACGTCGCGTTCGCCACCAGCATCGACTCGATGACGGCCACCCCGAAGGGCAGCACCGAGCCGTTCACCCTCTGGTACCGGGTCACCCTGGGCCTGCGCCGCGTCGACGGCCGCTGGCTGGTGACCCACGAGCACGAGTCGGTCCCGTTCCACATGGACGCCGAGATGCGGGCCGCCATCGATCTCGCGCCTTAGCGGCGGGCTGGTCCGCATCTTGCTGCCCACGGGGCATGAGAAACGGACTCGGTGTTCGAGCCGGGCAGGAAACCGAGATCTTCCTGCCCGACGAACGCGACCTCGTCAGGAACACCCTGCGGACACCGTTCCGCTTCGTCTGCTGCCTCGGCTGGGAGGTGGCGGACCCCCACACCGGCGACCGGCTCCTCGTGCGAGGGTCGGGAACCCTCATCGGGGAACGTCACGTGCTGACCGCCGCCCACAACGTTCTCGAGGACTACTCGAACCGCACCGCGCTGCCCATGCGCTACTTCTGGTCGGCCAACATGCAGGTCGCGCCGGCCCGGAACGACCGGGCGCTGCTCGGCAACGCCTCCACGGTCCGGACGATGCGCGTTTCTCCTCTGTGGCGGGCGGCGGCGAACCGGCAGGCCCGAAATGGCAACACCCGGCGCGTCTTCGGCCCCGCTCCGGGTGATTTCGCCCTTCTGACGTTGGACGCACCGCTCGGCTCGCGTTTCCCTCCGGTGGTCACGATGCAGTTGCCGCCCCCGCCGCTGGGCTGGTGGGGCCATCCGCGCTTCGGCGGCAACACCCGTATCCGGGCCTACGACGCCGACCTGCTCCGGCGGCTGCGCCGGGAGAACGTCCTCGTCAACCACGTGGGCTACCCGGTCGACAAGTGCCGGGACCGGCCCGCGCGCGGACCCGCGACGCCGGCCGATCTCGCCGCCTGCACCGGCCACATCCCCGACATGCCGGAGTGGCTCGATCGGGGATCGACGCAGTGGCTCTCCACCGGCCGGCTGCTCGACCCGGCGCGGATGACCTTCGACCTGGACGCGGCTCAGGGGCAGAGCGGCGGCCCGGTGTGGCTGAACTGGGAGGGCCACCGCAACCTCGTCGCCGTGTTCACCGGTGGCTCTCCGCGCGACGTCGCACCCTTCGACATCGTCGCCAACCAGGGCGTCCGCATCACCGAGCCGATCCTGCGGCAGCTGCGGGCGTGGATGCGCGCCGATCGTGCCGAGCCGGGATTCTGACCTTTGGTGATCAGAGGTCGTGCAGGGCCTGCTCGACGCGGTCGACGGCGGCGAAGTCGCCCAGGCGCCGGGTGACGTAACCGATGGCCAGGTCGCGAGCCGGGTCGTACCAGCCGGCCGAGCCTCCCGTGCCACCGTGCCCCCAGCTGCCGTCGGGCTCGAACTGGACGCCGTAACCCCAGGTCACCTCCTCGCCGATGAACAGGTCGGGTCCCGTGTACTGCGGCACGGGCAGGTCGGCGGCCGAAAAAGCGTAGAAGCGCGCGATGGCGGTCGCCGTGGTGTGCAGGTTCACGGCCGGGATCGTCGCCTGGCGCCAGAGCGGACTGTTCACCACATCCACGTCGAAAGCGCCCGGCGGGTTGGCCAGCATCGACGAGCGCGCCAGCGTCGCCGCGAGCCAGTCCGGCGACGAATATTCGAGCTCGGCGCAGCGGGCCTGCTCGGCCGGGGTCAGGGCATAGAGCAGGTCAGGACCGCATTCTTCCCGTACGAACCGAGCGGGCGACCGGCCATCGACGCGGCGGACCAGTTCGCCGAGCAGATGGCCGTACGTCAACGCGTGCTCCCCGGCCACCGATCCCGGCTCCCACGAGGGCGTGGCCGCGGCCAGATCGGCGCAGAGCAGATCCCAGTCGGCCCAGGCCGACACCGGGCGCGGGATCGGGAACGACGCCAGCCCCGCGGTGTGGCAGAGCACTTGGCGTACCGAAACCGCGGCCTGGAAGGACGGCCAGTAAGCGGACATCGGTTTGTCCAGATCGATGCCGAGCCGCAGGACAGCCGCGGCGATGACCGGCTTCCCGGTCGAATAGACATCGACCAGCGTGCCCGCCGTCCAGGGCTGGGTGCGGGCCGCGTCCCGCCAGCCCTCGTAGATCTCGACCACCGGTTCGCCATGCCGGAGAACGGTCAAAGCGGAACCGCCCCGGGGGTCGGTGGCGAACGCCGTGGCGACGGCCTCGAAACCTGATGCGATCAAGCCCTCCATCCGGGGCACGGTAACGCGCGCAGATGCTTAGGTGGAGCCATGGGCGAGATTGAGGTCGACGTGGTCGTCATGGGGCTGGGAGTCGGCGGCGAGGAGGCCGCGGGCCGCCTGGCCGCGGCCGGGCTGAACGTCGTGGGGGTGGAGAACACACTGGTCGGCGGCGAGTGCCCGTACTGGGGGTGTGTGCCGACGAAGATGATGGTGCGGGCCGGGTCGGCGATCGCCGAGGCGTGGCGCATCCCGGGGCTGGCCGGGGTCGCGACCGTCACCCCGGACTGGCAGCCGGTGGCCAAGCGCATCCGCGAGGCCGCCACCGACGACTGGAACGACAAGGTCGCGGTCGACCGGTTCACCGGCAAGGGCGGGCATTTCGTGCGAGGCACGGCCGAGGCCGTCGGACCGAACAAGATCCAGGTCAACGACCAGGTGTACGCCGCCACGCGCGGCATCGTGATCGCCACCGGCACGTCGGCCGTGATCCCGCCGATCGACGGGCTGGCCGGCACGCCGTACTGGACCAACCGCGACGTCGTCGAACTCGAGGTGCTGCCCGCGACGCTGCTGGTGCTCGGCGGTGGCGCCATCGGGGTCGAGCTGGCCCAGGTGCTGGCCCGGTTCGGCGTCCAGGTGACGATCATCGAGGGCAGCGCCCGGCTGCTCGCCATGGAGGAGCCGGAGTCGTCCGAGGTGGCGGCGAAGGCCCTGGCCGCCGACGGGGTGACGATCCGGACCGGCGTCCACGCGACCCAGGTCTCCTACGACGACGGCTTCACCGTCTCGCTCGACGACGGCTCGACCCTCACCGGCGAGAAAATGCTGGTCGCGACCGGCCGGGCGGCCCGCCTGGCCGGCCTCGAGGCGCTGGGCGTCGACACGTCGGCGCGCTTCGTGAAAACCGACGAATGGATGCGCGCCGCCGACAAGGTCTGGGCCGTCGGCGACGTCACCGGCAACGGGGCCTTCACCCACATGGCGATGTACGAGGCCGACATCGCGGTCCGCGACATCCTCGGCCAGGGTGGCCCGGCCGCCGACTACCGGGCCAAGCCGCGGGTCACCTTCATCGATCCCGAGATCGGCGCGGTCGGCCTCACCGAGAAGCAGGCCCGCGACGCCGGCCTGGACGTGCGGGTCGGACATGTGCCCCTGTCGTCGACGTCCCGCGGTTTCATCCACGGGCCCGGCAACGACGGCTTCATCAAGCTCGTCGCGGCCGGCGGCGTGATCGTCGGCGCCACCACGGCCGGGCCGTCGGGCGGGGAGATGATCGGCGCGCTGTCGGTCGCCGTGCACGCCTCCGTTCCGGTGTCCACACTGCACAGCACCATCTGGGCCTACCCGACGTTCCACCGTGGAATCGGATCGGCGCTAGAAGGGCTTCTCCAGTAACCGCAGATTCGGCACGCCGTGCGCCCCGGCCAGCCGGAGCGCACGGCCGGTCCGGCGGTCGCCGACCACGATCATGTGCCGGTTGCGGGGCAGGCCGGAGGCCGCCCGCACGATCACGGCGGCCGCGTCGTCGTCCAGACGGCGCAGGTGACCGAGGTTGAGATGCACATCCGGATCGAGCCGCACGGCCTCGGCCAGCGCGTCCCGCAGCGCACCGGCCCCGCCGGCATCGAGCTCGCCGGCGACCCGCACGCCCGGCGGAACGTGCTGGCGGCAGATCCGTAGCGTCGCGTCCTCGTGGTAGACGGTGGCGGTCACCGTTCTCGGGTGCGTCCGGGAGGCGTACGCCAAAGTGACCGAATCGAACGCTTCCCGGTCGTATTCGCAGATGGCGGTGATGCCGCCGTCGGCGAACAGCTTGGCCACCTCGTTCTCGAAGACGAGCAACTGCTCGGCCCCGGCCTGCGGGCGGGCAGCCCAGCACATGTCGAGGGTGACCCGCAGACCGTGCGGGGAACGGTCGCGCTCCGCCGCGAGACGCCGCACCATGATCGACGCGTCCGGTGAGGCGCCGCTGGCCCAGAGGTCAGCGGCGGGCCGGATCTCCTCCTCGTCCGGAACGCCCCGGAGTCGCAGATCGTGGTGAAGATCGTCCACGCTGAGCGCGTCGGTGAAGCAGAGGATCCGCTCACCCCGCTGAACGCCGGCGGTCACGAAGGCGGCCAGCAGATCGAGCCGCTCCTCCGTGTCGCTGAAGGTCAGGCACGCGTGATCACCCGCCGTCAGCCTGTCCACCGCCGTCATGAATGGCTGGTACCCCGTTTCACCCGTCCTCTATCGGGAACCGCCTCTGCATGCAGATCCTCAACCGGCTCGAAGAGAACCGCCGCCTCGATCCCGTGGTGGAGAAGCTCCAGGCCGCCGTGACCGCCGCGGTCAGACCGCAGCGACTCCGCGACCTGCTGCACGGCACGTGGCTGGGTCATCCCCTGCACCCGGTGCTGGTGCAGGTGCCGGTGGGTGCGTTCATCTCGTCCGCGATCCTCGATCTGCTGCCGGGGACCCGCAAGGCGGCGACCACGCTGGTCGGCGTCGGGGTGGCGAGCGCGCCGCCGGCGATAGCGGCGGGCTGGCTCGACTGGTCTCAGATGACGAAAGACCGTCAGCGCCTGGGCCTCGTGCACGCCTCGGCCAACGCCGTCGCGGTCGGTCTCTACGCGGCCTCGCTGGTGGCCCGCCTGCGCGGGCGGTCCGGGCGGGCGCTGAGCTTCGCCGGTCTGTCGGTGGCTGGGCTGGGTGCCTACCTCGGGGGTCATTTGTCGTACGCCCGTGGCGCGGGCGTCAATCAGGCGATGCCGGCGTTGATGCGGATCCCTTCCTCGCCGGTCGTGGTCGGTTCGCTCGCCTCGATGCCGGAGGGAAAGCCCTTCGTACGGAACGTCGGGGACGTGCCCGTGCTCTTCTACCGCCTGGGCGACCAGGTGACCGCGATGATCGAGGCCTGCGGGCACGAGACGGGGCCGCTCGGTGAGGGCGATGTCGTGGGGTCGGGAGAGTCGGCGTGTGTGGTGTGCCCGTGGCACGGGAGTGTCTTCAGGCTTACCGACGGTGGTGTCGTGCACGGACCGGCCGCCAGTGATCAGCCGCTGCTGCGCGTCGAGGTGTCCGGCGGAGTGGTCTCGGTGCGTGTTTAGCTGCGCTGACCTGCGCATACGTGAGACAGTGGTACCCGATTTGGCGGCCCGGGAACGAGCCTGTAATGTTTTGCGAGCCGGCAGGGAAACGGGCGAGGCAAGCGGAGAGATTCGCTTGACGGCCGTCCTGCCAAATCCTTCGAACTGCTGATCGCAGCAATGCTGCGCGCTTCAGGGCGGGGGAGGCAAGCTAGGGCAGATCGGCACCAACCGGGAGATACCGGTTGACACGGCCAGGAAGACCTAGTAAAGTTGAGCGAGTGCCCCGGGGCGGTTAACCGGGTAGCGGTTGTTCTTTGAGAACTCAACAGGGTGCTTGATAAGCCAGTGCCAAGAAGAATTACCCCCGGACCTTCGGGTCTGGAAATTCCTTTGGCAACACTTATTTGTTGCCGGGATTCGCTTTTCCAAAGTTTTTGTTGGAGAGTTTGATCCTGGCTCAGGACGAACGCTGGCGGCGTGCTTAACACATGCAAGTCGAGCGGAAAGGCCCTTCGGGGTACTCGAGCGGCGAACGGGTGAGTAACACGTGAGTAACCTGCC